>JBLNAZ010000161.1:0-11206 GCA_050259615.1 Syntrophomonadaceae bacterium
CTTTGGAGGATTGCTATTTTGAAAACTGCAAATTTACCAGGGTGACATTCCGGAATGCAGCTCTTATGAACACTTTCTTTAAAAACACAGATTTGAAACGGATCCGGTTTATCGACTGTAACGCCGACCGGTTGACCTACGAATTCCTGAAAGCCGGGAAAGCAGCTTTATCCGGTATCCCTTTGTTAACAGAGTAAAAAAATAAGGGATGCCGCAAAATCCTGAATTTCGTGTTTTTGGGGAAAGACATAAAAAAAGCCTCAAAATGTTAAATCTTGAGGCTTTTAAGAGCTGGTGATGGGACTCGAACCCGCAACCTGCTGATTACAAATCAGCTGCTCTACTGGCTATTACGAACTATTTCGAATTGTGTATCAGTAATATATAATTACCGTATTCTATTCCTTTTGATAATAATTCATTGTAATATTGTATCATTGATTTTATTTAAACTATATAAAAAATTGCATGATGTCGCTGATGAGCTTTGATCCCAAAAAACCTTATAATGGGCTGCCGCTCCTTCCGCCCAACTTCAACTTTGATGATGTTGATATTCTGAAGATGTTAAATATTGCCAATATGGCCCTGGCCAGGCTAAGCGGCCTTGCTATGTCTCTTCCTAACAGAGAACTTCTTATTGAATCTTTGACAGTTAGAGAGGCCGTTGCAAGTTCAGGAATTGAAAATATCAATACAACAGTTGAAGAGGTTTTTCAAGCTTCACTTATGGATATTCCCGATATTTCCAAAGCTCAAAAAGAAACGCTGTTCTACAAAGATTCGCTTCTTGCAGGATATAAAATTATTCAAAGCCAGGGCTTCTTGAACACTAACTCCTTTCTTGAAATCCAATCGGTTCTTGAGCCTGACAAAACCGGCATCAGGAGAATACCTGTCAGTATTAAGAACAGTTCTACGGGACAGGTTCTTTACACTCCTCCCATGGGGGAGGACCTTTTAAGGAGCTTTCTTAAGAATTATGAAGACTATTACAATAATATAGAAAATGATATTGATGTATTAATTAAAATGGCTATTCTGCATTATCAGTTTGAGGCTATACATCCGTTCCTGGATGGAAACGGCAGGACGGGCAGAATTCTTATGGTCCTTTATCTTGTGCTGGCAAAAAGGTTAGGAATGCCGATCCTTTTTATCAGCGGTTACATTAATGAAAATCGTACAGAGTACTACCGTTTATTAAGAGATGTTACAGTAAATAATAACTGGAAGGATTGGACCCTTTATATGCTGAAGGCGGTTGAAGCGCAGTCGATAAATACTCTGGAAACTGTAATTAAAATCAGAGACCTGATGAGTGAATTCAGGGAAAGAATGGCAAAGGAGCTTCCCAAGATCAATAAAGCTGAATTAATAGAATATTTGTTCTCCCAGCCATTTTATACTCAAAGGCAGATGGCCAGAAGCTTGAATCTTAATAAGAATACCGTATTAAAATATATGAAGCTATTAGAAGAAAAGGGTTTTATAAAGGTGCTTACGAGCAGAAAAGAAAATATATATTTCAGTGAAAAATTTATCGAAATCATTAAATAATTTCTTTGCTTATCCTTTTCAATCCTAAAAAATGCCGAAATTTAGGATTGAAAATTATTTGAATCCCAAAAAACGGCGAAATTTGTGATTGAAAATGTTTCTGCAAGGATTGGGCACTTCAGCTATTTATAAATAAGCGTGTTTAAAACAGAAAAACCGCCTTGTGGGGCGGTTTTCTTATTTTGGAGCTGGTGATGGGACTCGAACCCGCAACCTGCTGATTACAAATCAGCTGCTCTGCCAATTGAGCTACACCAGCGTATTTCTGAGCCTTAAAAATAAATTATTTTTTTCTCCGGTGCAAGAAATTAATTATTAAATAAACCAATTTTTTTAATATTTTCTCTAGTAAAAATATTGCCCATTGTTAATTGCCGCAGAAAAGACTTCTTTTATTATATTCTTGCGGCTTTAAGGATTTATTTAAATGCTTTCGAAAATTGAACTTAAATATTATGCGTCCCTCCTTAGGAAAAAAATCCGCATCGAAGAGGAGAAATTCCTCGCCGAGGGACGCCGTATGGTCGAAGAAGGCCTCCATAGTGTCTATAAATGCGAAATTGTTTTCGCTTCCACCCACTTCAGGGAAAATAACCCCGACTTTATGGAGCAGCTTACAGACTTAAACCTCAGAATTGAAAACGTTACAAACAGCGATTTTCTGAAGTTAAGCGATACGGAAAACCCGCAGGGCGTTGCGGCCGTCTTTAAGATGCCCGACGTGAAGGGTAATATCGGAAAATCGGACCTCATCGTGGCTCTTGAAAATGTATCTGACCCAGGCAACGCCGGCACTATAATACGTACAAGCGACTGGTTCGGCATTAAGGAAGTCATCTTAAGCCAGAATTCAGTTGAGCTTTATAACCCTAAGGTCCTTAGAAGCTCTATGGGCTCCGTTTTCCACCTCCACGCATTTGAGTCGCCCGATTTTTTTGAAACTCTTCGTGAATTAAAATCAAAAGGATACAAAATCCTCTGCGCCGATATGGAAGGGGAGGATGTGTTCGGCTTCAACCCTAAGGAAAAGTCTGTGATTGTGCTTTCAAGCGAGGCCCAGGGGCCTTCTGAAGAGCTTCTTAGTCTGAGCGATAATGTATTGTCAATTCCAAAGCTTGGACGGGCGGAATCGCTTAACGTTGCAAGCGCCTCGGCGGTCATGTTGGCGGAGATTACGAGAAAAAAATAACGTGGCGCGGCTGACCGCGCCGGGCTATCAACACTAAGCCGCTGACCGCGGCTTAAAACCAATTCTGGAATAGCTATAGGGGTTTTATCGGGAGGCAGACTTCCAGCTTGAACTTCCTCTGGGGATCGCTTTTGGGATCGTTCAGATATATTTCATACGACGGGAAATCCCCCGGCTGGTAACCGCTCTGCGGCAGCCACCTGCTGTAGACTTCCTTGTACGCTTTTTCAATTCCATCCTGCTGCCCTTCGTATGTGTAAACGGCACACGTAAGTTCCGGCATATCCAAAACACCTATGCCTTTATCGGCAGTAACATTCTGAGGCACGCTTATGCATGCATAGTACCGGCATTTGTCGGGCGGCGTTATGTCGGGATTATCCAGCGATATTCCTAAAAATACAGAGTCCTTTGTTATCAGTCCCCTGGGACCCGCCCAGCGGCAAAGTTTTTCAAATGCATTACCGATTTTTGAGTTATAACCCTGGTTATGGCTTACGTATGCAAGGTGAAGCGCGGGCCTGGTTTTAATTTCAACGTCCATTGATATCCTCCGTAAATTTGTTTCTGGTGAACTGTTATCTACAGAGGAAAAATAAACCTCTTCAATCTGGAATTCTTTCCAATTCCTGCTATCGGTTTTGCAATTCTTGCTATCTTCATTTAACTTCCTGGCATGTTCAAGGAATCCGGATCTGCGCCATTCGGTTGCACTATAGCCGAAATGCTCCCTGAAAGATCTTGCAAAACCTGCAGATGATGAAAATCCGCACACCAGGGCTGCTTCGGTTATGCTTAAGGATCTGTCCGTTACCAGGAGGTTGGCTGCTTTTTCGAGCTTTAGCCTTTTTACCAGGTCCGACGGAGTTTCTCCCGTAAGGGCGGTGAACAGACGGTGAAAATGATATGGTGAGAAGAATGCTTCTTTTGAAAGGTTCTCAAGTGAAAGGTCTTTATCCAGGTTATCATAAATGTAATTCAGAACCCTCTGGATTCTGCTTTCATATTCCCTGATGGATTCGTTTCTGAATTTCATGATTCTGCCTGCAGTTTTCTGAACCTCCCGCTTCTGCGGGAGGCTCTTACAAGACCTGAAAAATCTATTTTACCCCTTTTTCCTTCAGGAATGGGGAATACTTCTGGTCGGTTTCAAGTATGTGGTGCATGATCCATTCTCTTAAGAAATTCAATATATCGATTGATATAAATGAAGAACCTTCATTGTAAGACTTCTGGAAGTCTGACACTTTTTTTACGAAGTCGGCATGCTCTTTTTTGTGCGCCAGCAATCCCGGGTAGGCAGCCTGCGACATCAGCTTTTCTTCTAGTGAAAAATGGTAAAGCGTGTATTTTACCAGATTCTGTAGAATTTCCCCCATCATGTCTTTTGCTTTGCCAACTTTCATTGCGTCGTGAAGCTCATTAATGTAAGCCACCAGCTTCAAATGCTGGTTATCAATTTCATTTATTCCAACGCTTAATTTGGAATTCCATGTTATAAAAGCCATTATTCCCCTGTGTTTGTTTATATTAAAGCAATTCTGAAATTACTTTACCGGGCTGTGAATGTCAAGGAAATTATCAGCTCCGGACGCCGGCAAACCAGGCGCCCAGGGTGAATCTTCCTTTGGACCTATTTTCTCAAAAAGTACAGTATGAGCGAGATTATTATGCTAAGCAGTATGGATGTAGCCAGCGGAAAATATAGAGTGAAATTTTTCCTCTGTATATAAATGTCGCCCGGCAGTCGGCCGATGAAGGGTATCTTTCCGGCAAAAAGCAGTATTAAACCAAAAATTACGAGTGCAATGCCTGCAAAAATTATCAGCTTTGCAAGCATCTGAAATTGTGGTGACATATAAAACCGGCGCTAAATAGTTAAACATGCTTAAAATTAACCAGGGGAATAAGGTTTTTCTACTTCAAAAGTACCATTTTTTTTGAATCCTGGAAATCCCCGGCTTTTATCTGATATATATACACACCGCTCGGAAAATTGGTTCCATCCCAGCTCAGCTTGTATTTGCCCGGCTCCATTGTGCCGCTGAAGATTGTACTTATGAGCTTTCCTGCAATATCGTAAACCTCAAGGCGCACGTCGCTTCTTTCCTTAATGCTTACATTAAATGCAGTAGCGGAATTAAATGGATTCGGGAAATTTTCCGAAAGCCCGAATGTATCCGGCTTTTCCTGCGGCACATAGGTTCCATCCAGATAGTCCAGAGTGTATATCTTGCCATCGTAGGCGCAGAAATACAGTTCGTTATCCAGTGTCCTGCCTAAGGAGGCAATGTTCTTTTGCGTATTTAATACCAGGAAATTCTGCGCGGGCTTCGTCCCGTCATATGTTAAAGCCCAGATTCTGCCCGAACCGAAATCGGCATAGATGTATTTGCCGTAGAGCAGGGGAAACTTCTTGCCGCGGTATACGTAGCCTCCGATAATGGAAATTCCGCCGGATGAATCGTGCCCGTATTCCCAAATGGGTTCTGTAAGCCCCGTGGAATCACATCCCGTTGAAGGCTTAAAGCAGTGGAAGCCTTCCATAATGCTCCATCCGTAGTTTTTGCCTTTTTCAACAACATCCACTTCTTCCCATTTATCCTGCCCCACATCTCCAACCCACAGCCATTTTGTAACAGGATCAAAGCTGTAGCGGAAGGGATTGCGGAAGCCTATTGCCCAGATTTCCTCTTTTATGCCCTGGCTGTTCCCCACAAAGGGGTTATCGGGCGGAATTGAATAGTTCAGGCTGCCCTGGGTTTGCCTTACATCGATTCTGAGCATTTTGCCTAAAAATGTAGCCTTGTTCTGTCCGTTGTTGAACGGATCGCCGCCTGAACCGCCATCGCCGAAACCAATATAAAGGTAGCCGTCGGGCCCGAATGCCAGCTGTCCCGCATTATGGTTTTCAAATGGCTGCAGCAGCTCCATAAGTATAAAACGGCTGTTTGGATCTGCCTGATCGGGGTTGGATTTACTCACTGTATAGCGTGCTATTACGCTCCTTAATTGTGAGGGAGCCGTGTAGTTTATATAAAAATACCCGTTATTCTTAAAATCGGGGTCGAATGCCATTCCCAGGAGACCCATTTCGCCGCCGTAAACTATCTTATCCTCTATATCCAGTAATACCTTTGCCTGTGAAACGGAGGTATCGTTGGGGAACACGTAAATAATTCCTTTCTGCGTTACAACAAAGATCCGGTTTGTGCCGTCGTCGGGCTGCTGAAAATCGAGCGGCTGAAGTATGGAAAGGTTAGGAAACGCAGGCTTTATCTTAAACTGTGCCTCAAAATTGTTCGAAAACGCGCATAAAAACAAAAGAACAGCAGCAAATTTATACATAGCACCCTCCTTAATTTCCGAAGCAAAGTATTAATTGTTCTTTGTGTACTAAATAAATACTATACAAAATGCGGGATGAAAGCAATGAAACATCCTCTCCCAAAGGAAGAGGCAATTAAAAATTAAAAAGTGAGGATAGGGGAAGGCGAAGGCGAAGGTATGGGATTGTTATATTGATGCCTTATGCATCTAAAAAATGTCTTTGTATGATTTGATTTTTATCTCTTTTACTTCACCCGGCTTAAGATTCCCCAGTTTTATTTTGCCGATGGATACTCTTATAAGCCTTAAAGTGGGAAAGCCTATATGAGCCGTCATTTTCCTGACCTGGCGGTTTTTACCTTCCACAAGTCTCAGGCTGATCCATGAAACGGGTATATTCTTTCTTTCCCTTATGGGAGGAATCCTTTCAGGCACTTCGGGATCTTTATTAAGGAGTCTGGCCTTCGCAGGGAGCGTTTTTCTGTCCTCAATTAAAACACCTTTTTCAAGCTTTTCCAGGTCGCTTTTCTCAGGAATGCCTTCCACCTGCGCCAGGTATTCCCTTTCATGCGCGTTTTTGGGATTTAAGAGGTAAAAATTGAGTTTTTTGTCGTTTGTAAGAAGAATTAACCCCTCGCTGTCCATATCTAGGCGCCCCACGGCATAAACGTCGCGCGGAAAAGCGTAGAGATCGGATAATGTCTTCCGGCCGTCACTGTCAGTAAACTGCGTCAGCATGCCGTAAGGTTTATATGCTATATAGTACTTAAAAAGCGATTCCATGGTGAAATTTCCGGCAAATGTGCTGTTCCAAATTTACGCAATTAATCGGTTTTTTCTTATAGTTAGTTTACTTATTTTAAGTGGTTAAATTCCGGTCTATCTTTAAGTAATTCTTCCCGGAAAGCAGTATACAAACGTAAACAGCAGGAAGAGGCAGTTATGCAGAGAGATCAACAGAAATATTTTGAAGTTCTAAGGAAATACGAAAAAAAGTTCGAGCCCAGAGAATCCGATGATTACAAACTGATGCTTATGCGCCATAAGGACGATGAGGATCTGGATAAGGAGGCACTGGAGCGCCTGAAAGAACTTTATCAGAAATATTACGTGAACAGGGAGAGAAAGAACTATGACAATTTCTTTAAGAAACCGGAGGATTAAGCTAATCGCAGGGAACATTTTTTTAAGTAAAAGTATATAAGGTAAACTATATTTTGAGGAGTTAATGAATAATAAGCTGGTCTATAGGATTACTGCTGCTGTGGTGTTTGTGATTTCGTTTGTACAGTTTTTACTGACTGCGCAGCCTTCAGTTTCATTCTGGGATTGCGGTGAATTTACAGCTGCAGCATTCTCACTTCAGGTTCCCCATCCGCCTGGAGCGCCATTCTTTTCTATAATAGGCAGAATTTTTGCCATGCTTCCTATTTTCGGAAGCAATGTGGGCTTCAGGGTAAACATGGTTTCCATACTCTCAAGCGCATTTTCTGTTATGTTTCTTTTCCTTATTGCCGTAAAGCTGATTGAAAATATCAGGGGAAAGAAATCTGCCAATATGCTCGATTTACTCACAACCAGCCTGGCCGCCGCTATCGGCGCTCTTTCTTTATCATTCAGCGATACTTTCTGGTTTAACGGCGTTGAATCGGAAGTTTACGCTTCCAGCACATTCCTTTTTGCTTCTATTACCTGGCTTATTGTGGTATGGAATGATAAGGCCGATGAAATAGGAAATGAAAAATATCTCGTAATGATTGCCTACCTGGTGGGTATTTCCATGGGTGTGCACCTGATGAGCGTACTTGCAGTGGTGCCCGTAATTATGGTTGTGGTATTCAGAAAATATGTGCAGGACGAGGAGTCGCTTAAAAAAACAGGTTATATTTTTCTTGCCCATTCGGCTGTAGTGCTTCTGGTTGCAATCGCACTCTGGGCTGCACAGAAGAGCACAACTCCTCCTTCACCCGAGGAATTTAAGGAATTCGATTCACGCTTCGTATGGACAATGGTTGGAATAAGCGTACTTATTATGGGCATTTTCTGGAAGAAAATATTTAACAGGAATTCCATCTATACAGCCCTCATTTTCGGCGGCATAGGCCTCATGGTCTGCTACCCGGGTGTTGTAAAGAAAATACCGGCACTGCCTTTGATGTTCGGCGGCAATAATATAAATATGGATGTTTTAATTATAGCAATCCTGGTAGCTCTGCTTGTAGGAGTTATTTACTGGGCTGTAAAAAACAACAGGCCGACCATCAACCTGGCTGCACTTTCGATGCTGTTTGTAATTATAGGCTTTACTTCCTATGCAATGGTTATCATCAGGGCTAACCAGCAGCCGCCTATGAACGAAAATGAACCGAACGACTTCCCTGAACTTGTTTCTTATCTGAACAGAGAACAGTATGGCGACTTCCCTGAATTCAAGAGAAGATTTGCTACTGAACCTCATCAGCAGGTGGTTTATAACAACTACTCCAGTGACCTGGATTTTCTCTGGAAGTACCAGATGGACCATATGTTCCACAGATACCTTTTCTGGAACTATATTGGAAGACAGGGCTGGGAACAGGATATGGATTATACCTGGAAACAACTCTTCGGTATACCGTTCCTAATAGGACTTCTGGGCATTTACTACCATTTCAAAAAAGACTGGAAAATGGCATCCGTATTTATGGTGATGTTTATCTTCCAGGGGTATCTGACCGCATTCTACCAGAATCAGCAGGAGCCGCAGCCGAGGGAAAGGGACTACTTTTATGTCGGTGCGTTCTTTGTTTTCTCTATCTGGATTGGACTGGGTATAAGAGGACTGGTAGATATAATTCAGGAAAAAATTAAAAGCCCGTCCGCAGCACGCGGCTTGGCTTATACTGCGCTTGCTCTTGGTATTATTTTTATTCCTTTTAACATGGCAAGAGCTAACTGGTTTACACACGACAGATCCAAAAACTGGATTCCGTGGGATTATTCCTACAATATGCTACAAAGCTGTGCCCCAAATGCTATTTTGTTTACCAACGGAGATAATGATACTTTTCCGCTCTGGTACCTGCAGGATGTGGAAGGAATAAGACGTGACGTTAGAATTGCTAACCTGAGCCTGCTTAATACCCCATGGTATATTAAACAGCTTAGGAATACTGAACCTTACGGGTCACCAAAAGTTGCAATGACACTTACTGACCAGATGATTGATGAAATTCAGCCCGTAAGATGGAACCCGCAGATGATCTCTGTCCCGGTTCCGCAGGATGTAATGCAGATGTATTCGGCAAAGGACCCTTCCATTGGCGGCGTGTCTTATATCGAAAAATACGGCACGGCTGATTCGTCGATCGTGAAGTCGGGCAAGCTTACATGGCGCATGGAAAATACACTTCAGTACGGCGACGTAAAAGCTATAAGAGTTCAGGATATTCTGGTAAGGGATATCATCCTGGCAAACAACTGGAAACGCCCCGTCTATTTTGCAGTTACATGCTCCGACGACAGCAAGATTGGCCTGCAGAATAACCTTATAATGGAAGGTCTTGCCTTCAGGCTGGTGCCGGTGAAAGCACGCCAGAATTCTGAATTTGTTGATGAAAAACTCATGAAAGCCAACCTCTTTAATCAGGATAACGGATACAGCAAGGACTATAAGCCGGGATTCAAATTAAGAGGACTCAATGATAAGGGGATCTTCTTTGATGAAAACCATGAAAGACTGACCCAGAACTACAGAAATTCTTATCTGCGCCTTGCAGTTTATTATATCTATAATGAACACAACAAGGAGCTGGCAGCTCAGGCACTGGATATGATGGAGAAGAAAATGCCTTCCGATGTCATAAAAATGCCGTATCCCATGATGTACCAGACCAGCAATTTGTATTATGCTGCAGGTGCCATGGATAAATACCGCAAGATAGCCGGTGAACTGGAGCAGCTTGCATTAAAACAGTTGGAAGATAACCCGAATGACGTAAACAGTTATTATAATCCTTACAGGGTACTTACAGATATATATGCAAACCTGAAAGAATATAATAAGGCTGCCGACATCTGGATGCGCCTGGAAAGAATGTATCCGCAGGATCCTTCTGTAAAAAGCGAGGTTCAGAAATTCAGGGCACTTGCTGCCGGTACAAAACCAGACAGCGCAAAACTTTTACAGTAGTTCTAAATTATAAACTGATAAAAAGTAAAACGGAAAGCGGTTCCTTAACTAAAGGACCGCTTTTCATTTATTAAACAGGAATTAAGGTAAATGAAAATACTGATCTTTGCTCTTTCGGGCATAGGCGACGCTCTGATGTTTACGCCTTCTATAAAATTCCTCAGGGAAACATACCCCGGCGCGCAGATTGATGCCCTGGTGATGTTTCCGGGAGTAAGGGATATTTATAAGAGAAATAAATACCTGAATAATGTTCATTTCTTTGATTTTCTAAAGGAAGGGGCTTTTAAGTCCTTCTTCTACCTCCTTAAATTCCGCAGGAAATACGACGTTTCAATAAATGTTTATCCCTCAAACAGGAAGGAATACAACCTGTTCAGCTTTTTTGTGGGCGCTCGGAAAAGATGCGCCGTTGACTATCTGAGAAAAAACAGCGAGAACATGGCATACCTTAATAACGTGAAAGTTACGGAAGACGACTGTCTGCATAATGTTGAAGAGAATATCAGGCTATGTGAAAAACTTACCGGAAACAAATGCACTGAAATTTCACAGCTCGAATTCTTTCTTGAAAATGATGATTGCAATTATGCCAGTGATTACTTCAGTAGTCTGAATATTAAGGATGAGGATCTTGTTATCGGCTTTCACCCCGGAAGCGCTACGCTGAAAAATCATATAAACAGACGTTGGGAGCCGGAAAAGTTTTCACTTCTGGGCAGAAGGTTAATTGAGGAACTTGGAGCAAAGGTGCTGATATTCGGCGGTCCCGAAGAAAAAGAGCTGAAAGATAAGGTGGCAGAAGGAATTGCCGCGCCAGGTGCCGCAGCGGTGGAAGCAAAAAGTCTTGCAGCAAGCGCTGCAGTTATGAAGAGATGCAATTTATTTATTTCCAACGATTCCAGTCTTATGCATGTAGCCTCGGCCCTCAGGCTTAATGTTATAGCAATAATAGG
>JBLNAZ010000162.1:0-3997 GCA_050259615.1 Syntrophomonadaceae bacterium
CCCCCCTGGTTAAAGCGGGTTTGGGGCAGACTGTAGCTTTTAAGGTCTATAAATGCAGTTTCAGCGTTAATAATTTTCATTGCCATAAATAGTGTACGTATGTACACTATTTATGATTTTTTCAGGTAAGATGCAATGGGACCATGAAGTTTTATTTAAAGAATTCCTAAACCTTATAGATTAAAGGGATAATCTCTGTATTACATAAAATATTCATTGTTTATCGATAAATATTATATTATTTTCGAATAGAACAAAATAAGGATATAAAATGAAACTCTCCTCCAGCCCTCTTTCTGCCCGCTTAAGCAGAATCCTTAATGTTACATGGTATTCCGGAATAACTATTTCATCTGTTCTTTTCTTATTAGTTTGTTCGTTTTTAGTTGTGACATTTAGTGATTTTAATGTAAATGTACCTACTTTAACTTACCAGTCTGGAAGTTACACTTACCGGTTCAATAACAAGTATCTGCACATAATTAAAAATGATGAATTGGTAAAGGAGTATTTAAGAAAAGAAATGCAGATGTTTATGTTTACCAGCCGAAATGACACTTCGGCGGGTATGACATTCTTTAACAATTTCTACAAGTCACTCTACAGTAATTCATTTCTCAATACATCTATAAAAACACAGGAATCCTTGCCGCTGATGACAACAAGCTATAGAGAAACAAAATATGCTGTCCAGTTTATAGTATCATTTTCCATACTAGTTTTGTCCTATGCTTTTTTCGGCCTTATGATAATATATAACGCAAAAAAAATACTCATTGGAGAGAAGGCCGAAAATTTATTTGGCAGGGGGAATTCCGAGCCGATTAAATTCATAGGCTTATATATACTGCTCAGTGAAATTGTAAGAGTCCTGCTCGTCTATTGGATGAACAGCAGTACAATAAAAGGAGCCATCTATTTTCTGCCATGGGCTGAGGGTCCAGTTTCACGCAGTTACACTTTTTCATTTTCAGATTTTAATTATTGGACATTATTCATTGGGTTGATTGTAGTTATTCTTGCGGAAGTATTCAGAGCCGGTGCAAGGTTAAAGGAAGATGTGGATCTTACAATATAAGGGGGATATATGCCTATATTAATAAATCTGGATTTGATGCTGGTTAAGCGGAAGATGACATTAACCGAATTATCTGAAAAGGTTGGTGTGACGATGACAAATCTTTCCATTCTAAAGCAAGGCAAAGGCAGGGCAATACGTTTTTCGACACTGGAAGCAATTTGTAAAACTCTGAACTGCCAGCCCGGAGATATATTGGAATATGTTCCTGTTTCAACAGAATCAGACTAGAAAATAATAGTGGACTAAGAGAACCTGGAGCAGGCATGCATCTGCTCCAGGTATTTAGAATTTAATCTCACGCAAATTTCACTTGACCAAAAGAAGTTTCTTTGAATCCCTGAAGCCCCCTGCATGAATGGAATATATGTACATTCCGCTTGAAAGGTGCGATGCATCGAACCGGACATTGTAGGTTCCTGCTTCCTGTTCATTACTTACAAGGGTTTGGATTTCACACCCCAGCATATCATAAACCTTCAATTCCACGTATGACTCTTTTGGAACTGAATAGCTGATGGTTGTTGAAGGGTTGAAGGGATTAGGGTAGTTCTGCAGCAGAGAGTAATCTGCCGGAACATACTTGTCACTTTTCATAACGTCTGTAAGCAGCACTCCTTCTTCATTAAAAACACTTAAACCAGAATAGGTGGCAACCCACTTATTTCCTTTAGAATCTATGGCAATCGCTCTGGTCCCATTATTTGGCAGGAGAGAATTAGCTGAATTGTAAAGTGTTGCGTTTACTCCATTATATTTTACTATTCCGGCGTTCTGTGTTCTTATCCACTTATTCCCTTCGGCATCAACAACAACACCCACAAGGTAATCATCTGAAATGCCTAAATCTGAAGCTTTAATAGAAAAGAAATTCTGCCCATCATATCTAAGCAGGCAGTTAGACGAAACAAGCCAGATATTGCCCGAGGGATCCTCGGCAAAAGATTCGCCATTAATAATATCATCACCTGAAACTGTCTTGCTGAACGTGTCCCAGCTTTGCCCGTTAAACCTGACGATTGGACCACCCGTTCTAGGTCCAAACCACAAATTTCCATTTCTATCAACATAGACATAATAAGGATTAATAATGTCAATACCTGTATTAGCTTTATTAAATAATGTCCAATTCTTCCCGTCAAATTTAACAAGTCCTTTGTATGGGAGGGCAAGCCATTTATCTCCGGATGGGTCAATTGCAACAGAAAGGACATTGTCATTTGGTAAGCCGGAATTAAGTGTATTATAAACGCACCAATTCGTCCCGTCATACTTGACCAGACCGCTGTCTGAACAAATCCACATATTCCCATCTTTATCAAACTCCATACTATGGAGCCTGTTCGAAGGCAGGCCTGAATTTGACGTACTGTATGTTGTCCAGCTCAATCCGTCAAATTTTATCAGTCCTCTGGTCTCGCTGGCGATCCAAAGGTCCCCCTTTTTATCAAATTTCAGGTCATGGATAACGTAGGTCGGCAGGCCTGAATTAGAGAGGTTATAAGGTGTCCAGTTCTCTCCGTCAAACTTTATGAGGTTACCATAATCTGTTCCAGCCCAGATATTCCCCTGTGAATCGGCTTCGAGAAAGTATATTTTGTTACTTGGCAGATGTGAATTAGATACGTTGTAAACTGTCCAGTTTGTCCCGTCAAATTTTGCAAGACCTCCCGCCTCAGTTCCGATCCATTTATTCCCTTTGGTATCAATTGCAACTGAAAAGACGTTCTCGTGGGGCAGTCCTGAATTTGAGATAGTGTATTTTATCCAGCTTTTCCCATCGAATTTTGCCAGATAGCCGATTGTAGCCACCCAGACATTTCCATCCTGATCGGCTTTCATGTCCCATACAGCATATTGGAAGAGTCCGGTATGTCCATAATCAAAAATCTCCCAATTCGCCCCGTCAAATCTGGCAACGCCATGCATATAGAAAGCAACCCATAATGCACCTTTGCTGTCAGAAACAATTTTAGTAACCCTGTTGGAATAAAGCGGTGAATTTGAGGTATTATAGACCGTCCAGTTGGTCCCGTCAAATTTAGCCAGGCCCCCGCTGTTTGTCCCGATCCACTTATTCCCCTGCTTGTCTATGTAGATCGCATTGACGTTGTCATCAGGCAGGCCGGAATTAGATTTGTTGTAAACAGTCCAGTTAGTTCCATCAAATTTCAGTATTCCGCGGTCGTAGAATCCAATCCACTTATTTCCCTGCTGGTCAACTGCAATTGCCGATACATTATCTGAAGGCAGGGCCCAGTTCTCTTTCTGGAAATATTCCTTTTGGCCAGTTACAATATTTAATTTAGTAATCCCATTCATGTTCGATGCCCATATAAAGTCATTTTCCTGTGCAAAGCTCCTGACTAGTCCCGGGGGGTTAAATGTAATCCACTGATGAGCTTGGGAAAATAAGGAAGAGCTTAAAAGAATAATAAAAAGAAGAATTCTTACTGTTTTCATAATTTATCCTTATAGTATAGCAATTATTCAACAGGAACAGGAGCTCCAGCATAGGAAACTTAGCCTTTTTTCTCCTTTAAAGAAAGGGATTGCTAAATATTCATTGTTTCTCATTTGTGCCGCAACAGATAATCCCGGATATTAAATATTTCTTATTATATATATATATGGTGACAGAAGCCGTTTTCGGAAAAATTAACAAAAATATATTTATAAAGCATGAATTTTTTTTATCTGTCCCCGTGCTATATGAATAAAATGTTTCACTATTTCCATTTAAAGATAAATGATTTATTTTTTGCAGAACCATCATTTTGGAAAGATCGTTAATAATGAAAAAGCTCAAAGGCTGCACTTTTATGCTGCCTTTGAGCTTTGTTAATCTTAATTGAGTTAAGGTTACTTCTTACTGTATCTCATCTCCCCCAAGTTCAGTTTTAATGGCGTTAATCAGAG
>JBLNAZ010000163.1:0-61987 GCA_050259615.1 Syntrophomonadaceae bacterium
AGGAACTTTATGAGAGGCTAAGTAAGAAAAATTATATTGTGACGCAGGATGTGCCGGTTGGAGATAATGCCTATGACTACGGCGAACTGCAGAATTATAACAATTATCTTATTCCTATGGCTTACGACCTGCACTACGCCGGCAGCAATCCGGGCCCTATTGCAGACATTAAATGGGTGGAATACAACCTGCTTGCCATCATTAAAAAAGCTTCACCAGGAAAAATTATCCTTGGCATCCCGGGCTATGGTTACGACTGGCCTCAGGGGGACGAAGGCGAGGATATAACATACCAGGAAGCACTCGTTAGAGCTAAGGAATCCGATGGAAAAATAGATTTTGACAATAATAATTATAACCTGGATTATAATTATTACGACGACAACGACAAGCCTCATTCTGTGTGGTTTACCGATGCCGCCACTTGCTATAACCTGATAAGAACGGCTGAGGATTTTGGAACAGCAGGAGTTGCACTCTGGCGCCTTGGAGGAGAGGATCCGAGGCTGTGGACATTTTATAATAAAAGCCTGAGCCTGGATTCTGTAAGCCACAGACCCATTGATCTTTCAAAGCTGGAAACAATTGACCATACAACAAGCCTGGACTTTGAGGGTGAAGGTGAAATTCTTGACATAGTCTCCACACCCCAGAAGGGCCTGATTGATATTGAATACGACAAGAACGATCAGGTGATCTCGGAGGAAAAGTGCAGGCAGCTGCCTTCTTCATACCTTATCCGGAAGTTCGGCAAGGCTGCAAATAAAGTTATCGTCCTTACTTTTGATGACGGTCCCGACAGGCGCTACACGCCCGCAATTCTGGATATTCTGAAGCGTGAGCACGTCCCGGCGGCTTTCTTTGTACTTGGGGTTAATGCCGAGAACAACCTGAGCCTTATAAAAAGGATGTATGCCGAAGGCCATGAGATAGGCAATCATTCATTCATGCACCCGAATCTTGCACTTACAAGCATAGAAAGAACCCGCTTCGAGCTTAATTCCACGAGGCGCCTGATTGAAAGTATTACTGGGCACTCCACGGTTCTTTTCCGTCCCCCTTATGATGCCGATACTGAGCCGGAACATATACAGGAAATTCTGCCTATTATTGAGGCAAGAAACCAGAACTATTATACTGTGGGAGCTTCAATTGATCCGCTGGACTGGCAGGAAGGGGTTCCGGCAGACTCAATTATGGCAAGAATTAAACGCGAGGAATCCTTCGGCAGCATCATACTTCTGCATGACGCAGGAGGGGACCGTTCGCAGACAGTTAAGGAACTGCCTGCAATTATAAAATATTTTAAGGACCGGGGCTATACATTTTCCTCAGTAGCCAGCCTGCTCGGCAAAACTCGCGACGATGTGATGCCGCAATTGACAAGCAGAAAAGACGTATTCCTTTCCAAAGTGAACTGGTCAATTGCAGAGGTTATCTACTGGATGAACCGTTTTATATTTGCCCTTTTCTTCCTGGGAATTATACTGGCTCTGGGCCGTTTGATAATTGTTGGAATATTTGCCGCAATGCAGAAAAAGAAAGGACATAATGAAAAGGTGTTTACAGGAAGTAATCTGCCTGAAGTAAGCCTTATTGTCCCGGCCTATAACGAGGCCGTCCATGCTGTAAAAAATGTAAGGAATCTCCTGAGGTGCGATTACCCGTGCTATGAAATTGTTTTTGTTGATGACGGCTCAAAAGATGAGACTTTTAATGTAGTAAGTGAAGCCTTCAGGGATAATTCAAAGATTAGGGTTTTTTCAAAACCCAACGGCGGCAAGGCAACTGCCCTCAATTACGGCATTGCACAGGCAAAGGGGGAAATAGTTGTATGCATAGACGCCGATACGCAGCTCCTGTCCGATGCGGTTTCAAGACTTGTTGAAACTATTATGGAAGATGAAAATATTGCGGCCGTAGCAGGCAACGTGAAGGTGGGCAACGAACGCAACTTCATCACAAAATGGCAGTCAATAGAGTATATTACAAGCCAGAACTTCGACCGCAGGGCCTTCGACCTCTTAAATGCTATTACCGTAGTGCCGGGCGCAATAGGGGCTTTCAGGAAAAAAGATATCTTTGAAGCTGAAGGCTTTACTTCGGACACACTGGCCGAGGACTGCGATATGACAATAAGGCTCTTAAGAAACGGGCACATTGTGCGCTATAATGAACATGCGCTGGCCTATACTGAGGCTCCTGAAACAATAAGGATGTTCTTAAGACAGCGTTTCCGCTGGTCATTTGGAATTATGCAGAGCCTCTGGAAGCACAGGGATGCAATTTTTAACCATAATTATAAAAGCCTTGGCCTTGTAGCCCTTCCGAATATACTATTGTTCCATTTTCTGCTTCCTCTCTTTGCCCCGCTGGCAGAACTGATGATGGTGCTTGGAATAGTTGGCGGATACTGGAAGCAGATCCTTGGCTATTATGTTTTGTTTCTTGTCCTGGATTTTGTTTCGGCTGCAGTTGCCTTTATGTTCGAAAAAGAAAAGATGAACCGGCTGTGGCTGATACTGCCGCAGAGGTTCCTGTACCGGCAGCTCATGTACTGGGTTCTCATAAAATCCTTTGTTGCTGCCATCAAGGGTACCCTGGTTGGATGGGGAATATTAAAAAGGACAGGCAAGGTACAGTTGGGTCTTTCAGCAAAGAGCTAAAGCGTGTAAGGCCTACGTGAAGGGATTAATATGGGCTGGTGATGCTAGTCGAAATCCAGCGCTTCCCCGTAGGATTCATAAAACCGGCCTTTGAAGCCCATAATGAGGAGCTCAAAGAAAAGAATTATTACAGGCATGAAGACAGCGGTCATTGCCGCATATTCAAATATATTTGGCATCCAAGCTCCACTGAAGATTGTACCGATTGCAAAAACAGCAGCCGAGTACATCATCATGCTGAGGTTTAGAAGCCCCACTAAAAGCCGCCATCTGGAATTTGCAAAATATCCCCAGATGAAGACCAGTGTAATAAGTATGTTCAGCGCGTCCATTACTCCCATGCCTGTCAGGAAGTTGCCTGCCTGCCATTGCCAGCCGCCCGGGGGAGGAGGGGCAGGAAAGACAAAAATCTTAAGCTGAATAAGCATCTGTGCCGCCCTGAGCAGAAAGGTAAGATGTGCCATCTGAAATACTGCGTACCAGATTACAAGGAACCTTATAAAACTACTGTTGAGATTTTTCATACCTTAATTCGTTTGTGTTGCTGTTACAGAAGCCAGCCATGAAAAGCAGCATCTTTTATGTTAAAGAAAATAAAATTTACTAAAAACGAAAGGCAGAACGGGCGCCTAAGGCCTCGGGCGGAGGATATTTTTTGTCGTTTTTATGGGTGAAATATTCGGATTTGGTTTTAGGAAATAATTACTTATTTTTTACCGGATTTTTGTTAAATTTGCCAAAAGTAAAAAATTAAAACCGGAAACTATGGGCTATAAAAAACAATTCCTGCTTTTATTTCTGCTGATAGCAGTATGCGGATTTTTATTTTATTCTGCATATGAAGACGTAAAAGAAGAAACAATTAAGCAGTTCAATAACGAACAATATGTGCACGCCAGGCAGGCTGCAACGGGCATTCAGACGTTCTTTAGCCATTATAAAGATATGCTCGATTATTTCTCCGTCCAGGACGAAATTATTGATCTTAATCAGAACGGGAAAAATCTGCTTACCCATTTCTATCTGAGTCATTCCCGTGAAATTAAAGCTGTGACCCGCATAGATTCTTCCGGCAGAATACTTTTTACCATTCCATTCAACCAGGAACTTATTGGCAAGAATATTTCTTACCAGGAGCATATTAAAAGATTTCTTAAAACCCGCAGGAATGTATTAAGTGATGTTTTCGACGCCGTACAGGGCTATAAAAGCGTGGCCTTTTATGCACCGGTTTATGAAAACGGCAGGTTCAAAGGCGGAATTGCAATACTTGTGCCGTTTGATAATCTGAGCAGAAATTTTGTGAAAGATATTAAAGTGCGGCAGAGCGGGTCGGCATGGATTGTAAGCCATGAGGGAACGATTCTCTACAATTCTGTCGGAGCCAATAATTTCAAACCGGTTTCCGAAGTGTTTAAGGATTCCCCTTCGGCGCTTACAATGATAAGCAGGATTCTCAAGGGGGAAAAGGGTTCGAATGAATATTACCTCGATGTTCCCGGCACTGAGAGCGGCAGTGTAACACACATGCATGCTGTTTACCTTCCCGTTCATATTGCCGACCAGTTCTGGTCAATTATTGTTTCAACGCCTGAAAAAGAAGTGCTCGGGACTATGAGGGGATTTATAACAAAATGGCTTACTATTGTAGTACTGCTCTTCAGCGGTATTTTAATTTACCTCTACTTTGCCGTAAAGGCCAAAGCAATTATCAGGGAAGAGAAAAGACGCAGGTTTGCCGAGAAGGCATTAAAGGATTCAGAAAAGAAATTCAGAACTCTTGTTGAACTGTCGCCCGATGCCATTACACTTGTAGATATGAATTCAAAGATTCTGGCCTGCAATCAGCAGGCGGCCCTTATGCTCGGGTTTAATTCCGCAGATGAGCTGATTGGTAAGAATTCAATGGATATGGTGGTCCCGGAGGACAGGCCGAGTGTTGAAAAACAAATGAAGCTTCTCTTAAAAGAAGGAAGCCTCAGAAATATAGAATCCAAATTTGTTCGTCAGGACGGGAAGGAGTTTCCTGTAGAATTCAGCGCCGGACTTGTTTACGATTCAAGCGGAAGGCCGCACTCTTTTACTAGCGTTGCGCGCGATATAACGGGGCGCAAGCAGGACGAAGAGGAACTTCTTCTGGCCAAGGAAAAAGCTGAGAGATCTGATAAGCTTAAATCAGAATTTCTGGCGCAGATGTCGCATGAGATCCGCAGCCCCATAAATTCAATTCTCAGTTTCTCAAGCCTTCTTGAAGAGGAGCTTGACGGCAAAATGCCCGAGGACCTGGAAACCAGCTTTTCCATAATAAGGAACGCCGGAAAAAGGATTATCCGTACGGTGGATCTGATTCTGAATATGTCGGAAATTCAGACCGGCACATACGAGCTGCTGCCGAAGAAGTTTGACCTTATGAAAGATATACTTGAAAAGCTGCATATGGAATTCAGCCATCAGGCCAGGGAAAAGGGGGTTGAGCTTGAGCTTGAAAACAGAACGGGCAAAAATGACGTAAGAGTTTTTGCCGATGAGTATACCGTGGGCCAGATATTCAATAACCTGGTAAACAATGCGATTAAGTATACCGAAAAAGGTAAAATCAGCGTGTGCATCGAACAGAATAAAAATGAGGACCTGGTAGTCAGCATTTACGATACAGGAATCGGGATCTCGGAAGAGTACCTCCCAAATCTCTTTAAGCCGTTTTCTCAGGAGCAGCAGGGTTATACAAGAAAATACGAGGGCAACGGTCTTGGCCTGGCTCTTGTAAAGAAGTACTGTGAAATGAATAACCTTTCGATTGAAGTGGACAGCAAAAAAGGTGTGGGATCCGTATTTAAGGTAATCTTTAATTAGAATAATTTAATATGCAAAAGGCATGGCGGAATGTTTTAGTTTCATTCAGTCATGCCTTTTTAATTTTAAGTCAGATTATAACTTAAAGGTTTTAAATCTGTCTTTCGGTGTCATTGAAATACCGCACCTGTTCGGGGCGGGACCATCGTAGGTATTTCCGCAGGTTGTGCATACGGAGTAATTGCTTGAAAGTGTGCTTTCCTTTCCTGCCTCTAACTGCGCGAGGGCGTTTCTGTACATTTCTTTATGCTTCTTTTCCGTAAGATATGCATAATTGAGCGTTATCTTTTCAATATTCTCGCTGGCAGCCTTTATAAAATCAGGATACATGGTTGTAACTTCGTATGTTTCGCCTTTGATGGCGTCCTGAAGATTTTCTTTTGTGGATTTAACCTCAAATTTCGGGGTTATTTTTCCTGCTGTCTGGCCTAATTCGGAAAGGGCCGATTTGTGGTTATTTGCATGTGTTGCCTCTGAGAATGAGGCGGCTTCAAATAACAGTGCGATCTGAGGATGCCCTTCTTCCCTGGCTTTCTTGGCATAAGCTGCATACTTGGCGCTTGCCGTAGATTCACCTTCAAATGCAGTTTTCAGATTCTCAATTTTTTTTGCCAAAGCATTTTCAGGCCTTGCGGCATAAGTAATAGATGCGGCAAAAACCAGGGCAATTAAGATTACGAAAGATCTTCTGAACATAGTTTTACTCCTCTTGATATTATTGGATACTTAATAATTATATTAGTTTTCCTAAAAAGGAGGTTAATGGATTCTTAAAAATTGCTTAAAATACTGAATGGGATAATTAATCGTTAAAATAGATCGAAAACGTAGTGCCCTCTCCGGGCCGGCTTGAAACTTTGATGCGGAGTTTCTGAAGATCAGCTAATTTTTTTACTATTGAAAGGCCGAGGCCGTTGCCGCTGATCCTGGAGTTGCGCGATTCATCAATGCGGTAAAACCTGTCAAATATTTTTTCAATTTCTTCTTCTTCCATTCCGATGCCGCAATCATGAATAGTGCAGACAGCCCTGCCGTTTTCACTCTTCAGCAGCACGTTAATTGATTTGTCCTTCCCGGAGTATTTGATTGAGTTTGAAATTATGTTATCCAGAATTATTTCAAGCATTGCACCGTCGGCGCTGGCATAAACAGGTGCCTCACTGTCGAAACCTACAGAGATTCTCTTTGCGTTTATCTGGTGCTGCATTCTTAAAATTGTATTCTCAACACTTTCGGCTATATCTATTTTCTGCATATTGGGTTCTATTTTGCCGCTTTCATAACGTGCAAGCATTAATAGCTGATCTACCAGGTTGCTCATGCGGTTAACCTCGTCTATGCAGTATCTGATTTTGGTTTCGTATTGTTCAATGCTTCTTTGCTTTCTTATCAGAACCTCAAGCGTTCCTTTTATAACAGCAAGCGGTGTGCGCAGTTCATGAGATGCATCCGAGGTGAACTGTTTTTCTCTTAAGACCGCATCCTGCAGCCGGTCCAAGAGGTCATTTATTGTATATGTCAGAGTATACAGTTCATCTTTATGTGCCGGGAGCTCTATTCTTTCATAAATATTTTCTTTTGTAATTTTCTCCGCGGTTGAAATTACATTGTTGATTGGGGCAATGCTTTTACCCGCAATAAATTTTGTAATAAAGTACAGGAGTATAAGTACCAGCGGAATTGCCACAGCTAAAACATCAAGCAGGTTTCTCAAAACAAGGGCAGATTCCTCCAGGGGGATTGCAATAATGAGATATCCAAGCGTTACGCCGGAGGGGTTCTGAATGGGCATCTGTATCTGCCTTATGGGTGCTCCTGAAAGCTTATCATCAAAGAACTTTTTGTTTTTAATGGCGGGATCGAATTTCAGCCTTCCATAGAGGAGATTGCCGGTTTTCCTTATCACGCTGCCGTTCTTATCAACTATCTGGACAAATGTGGGGTTTACCTCTATCTGTTTGTGTTCTTTTTCCATCCACTCGTCCGGATTTGTAATTACAAAACGGTCGTTTAAGATTACAAGATTCCTGTGGACTTCAATTGATTCGGCCTCAAGGTCAGAGTCGAGGTGATTAAAGACTGTATTATACACCACAACATAAATAGTTGCAAAAAGCAGTGCAATCAGGACGGCCGTTGCGATCATGAAAAAGAAAGCTATCCTGTTCTTAAGGCTCAAATTATTCCTCACGTGCAATGTAGCCTGCGCCTCTTACGGTATGAATAAAACTTTTGCCGCTTCCGTCATCCAGCTTTTTCCTAAGGAAATTAATATAGACGTCAATAACGGATGTGTCGGCTTCAAAATGAATATCCCATACGTGTTCAATTATTCTGGTTCTTGTGCATACTTTCCCTTTATTCCTGAGCAGAAATTCCAGCAGGGCAAATTCCTTCTGCGTTAAAATCACCTCTTTCGAGTCACGGAAAACCTGCCGGGTATCCAGATTAAGCTCTACGCCGCCAAGCTTAAGGGTCGGATATTCCTCAGCGCCGGATCTGAGCTGTACCCTTATTCTGGCCAGGAGCTCATCAAACTCAAAAGGTTTTCTTATATAATCGTTTGCACCGCATTCCAGCCCGAAGACGGCATCGCGGGCAGTATCTTTGGCGGTAAGGAAAATTATGGGGGTAGTGCTTTTCGATTTCCGGAGCTGGCGGCATAATTCAATACCGCTTATTCCCGGGAGCATCCAGTCCAGGAGTATCAGGTCGTAATCATTTACCTGGGCCATCCGGAGGCCTGAAGTGCCCTCGAGTGCAATGTCTACTGCAAAGGATTCCTCTTCAAGCCCGTCCTTTAAGAATCCGGCAATCCCCTGTTCATCCTCTACAACAAGAACTCTCATACTATTTCAGCTCCGGAATAATTCCCTGAATCATTATTCTTTTCCGTTATCTGCGGCACCGGAATCCAGACCTAAGTTTAACTGCACGCCTGCTGCGTGCCTGAAAACCAGGTCGCCGCCGTAGAAGCCGGTTCTGGCTATTGCAAGAACGCCAAGAAGGAAAAGGAATATGGTGGCATACTTAAAACCACCCTCGTACTTTTTCGCAATCACCAGCGCAATTCTTATAGCTGCGGTTATTACCATCAGCCAGAGCGCCAGCTCAGCTGCACCCTCGTGGGTTTCAAGCGCCTGTTTAAGAGATCCCGCCTCTGATATTCCGCTTCCGGCAAATGTACCGCTGAAATAGGCTGCCACAACGCCCAGGGTGCCGAGAATCAGCAAATAGAAACCTGCATTGCTGAAGAATTCCTTTTTAACAAAAAGGCTAAGTGCATCAAATAAAAACCCGACTATAAGTAATGCAATAGGAAAATGCACAATCATAGGGTGTAAGTGTGATGTCTCAAACATAATATCCTCCTTTAAAGTGTTTTTATTTAAGGTATAAATGATTTCTTAAATATCTCTAAGGAGAACCTTAAAATTTGATTAAAAATCACTTCCCGGAATACATATGTGCAATCACCCGTTCCAGATAAAGATATGCTATGGCGGTATAAATATCAACATCAGGAGCTGGCAGTTTCCACAGGGGGCTTTAAAACCAGAAATGCCCGCAATATTTTCACCGCGGGCATTTCCTGATCTATTTTAAAGATAATTATTATAAATAATTATCCTGCTAAAATTTTCTTCCAAAGACCAATCTGTTCTTCAGTCAAAACGGGGTTGGGAGAACCGAAGGTTTTCTTTCTTTCCAGTGCTGAACTGATATTGAGGCATTCAAGTGCCGCAGAGTCAAATACGGGACTGATTTCCTTCAGCTCTTCAAGCGATATATGGCTGAAGTTTACGCCTTTGGTCTCTGCGTACTGCACCAGGTGTCCGACAATCTTATGCGCCTCTCTGAAAGGAATTCCTTTCATTACAAGCCAGTCGGCAAGATCCGTTGCAAGAGAAAAATCACCCTTTAATTCATCAGTAAACCTTCCTGAATTTACTTCCATCGTCTCTATCATCATCCGGGCCAAAACAAGGCTGTTCAGGTATGTTGCAAATGAATCGAAAACAGGTTCCTTATCTTCCTGCATATCCCTGTTGTAGCTTAAGGGAAGTCCCTTTAACGTTGTAAGAAGGGAAGTCTGGTTGCCGAATACTCTGCCGGTTTTACCGCGGGTCAGTTCTGCCATATCGGGATTTTTCTTCTGCGGCATTAAAGATGAACCGGTGGAATACTTATCCGAAAGCCTGATAAACTTCCATTCCGAGGTGGACCATAGAACAATTTCCTCGGAAAGGCGGCTCAGGTGCATCATGCCAGTTGAGCATGCATTCAGAAAATCGAGAAGAAAATCCCTGTCCGAAACTGCATCCAGTGCGTTGCGGCAGGGCTCCTCAAAATTAAGAAGGCTTGCCGTAAGATTCCTGTCCAATGGAAGTGTCGATCCGGCCAGTGCACCTGCCCCCAGGGGCATCCTGTTAGCCTCTTCAAAAGTGAATTCAAATCTGCCCTTATCCCTTTCAAGCATTTCCACATAAGCAAGCAGATGGAATGCAAATGAAATGGGCTGGGCTCTCTGAAGGTGCGTATAGCCCGGAATGATAGTTTTTGTGTGAGCCGAGGCAAGTTCAACAAGTGAGGACTGGAAGAGTCTGATACTGCTTAGAACCTCGCTGCAGGCTTTTTTAACCCAAAGCCTCATTGCAGTTGCAATCTGATCGTTTCTGCTGCGCCCGGTATGGAGCTTTCCTGCAGGTGCGCCAATGATTTCTCCAAGACGGGCTTCAATTGCCGAATGAATATCCTCATAAAGGTTTTCATCGGGATTCCAGGTGCCTGCAGTCCACTCTGCCTCAATGAGTCCAAGCCCGTTGATAATCTGAGTATATTCACTTTCGGTAAGAATACCGATTGTGCAAAGCATTTCAGCGTGGGCTTTGCTTCCCTGAATATCCTCAAGAGCCAGGTTTCTGTCGAAGCTGAGTGAAGAGGAGAACCTCATTGCTGCTGAATCCAGTTTATCTTTAAAGCGTCCGCCCCAGAGCATCAGGCAACTTCCTTCTTTGAAATTGAATTCTTAACCTGTGTAATAGTTTTATAAGGCAGGCCGTAGATCTTCATAAAGCCGGCGCTTGCCTTGTGGTCGAACTGATCGTCTTTTGTATAAGTAGCCAGTTCAACGCTATAGAGGCTGAATTTTGAGCTTCTTGAAAGAACATTTATGCCGCCTTTATAGAGTTCAACCTTTACGTCGCCTGAAAGGTTTTCCTGTGTTGAATCAACAAACGCCATGAGGGCGTCGAAAAGCGGGGTAAACCAGAGCCCGTCATAGATCAGGTTTGCAACCTTGTTTGAAACGTCTTGTTTGTATCTGAATGTTTCCTTGTCGAGGATGAGTTTCTCAAGTTCATTGTGTGCCTTGTGCAGAATTACGGCTGCTGGAGCCTCATAGATCTCACGCGACTTAATGCCGACAACGCGGTTTTCAATCTGGTCCATTCTGCCTACGCCGTGTTTGCCGCCTAAAACATTAAGCTTTTCCACGAGTTCAATGGCGCCGAGCTTTACGCCGTTTAATGCAGCCGGAACGCCTTTTTCAAATGTAATTGTTACTGAATCCGGTGTTTCGGGGGCATTCTTAGGGCTTGCAGTCAGCTGATAAGCATCTTCAGGCGGGGCAACCGTTGGGTCTTCCAGTATGCCACACTCAATTGCAATACCAAAGAGGTTTTCGTCAATGGAGTAAGGTGACGATTTTGTAACCTTAACCGGTATATTATTCTTTATTGCATAGTCAATTTCATCCTCGCGGCTTTTGAATTCCCATTCGCGCAAGGGGGCAATAATTTCAAGGCCCGGGCAGAGGGTCTGAACGCCAACTTCCATTCTGACCTGATCGTTTCCTTTTCCGGTGCAGCCGTGGGAGACTGCATCAGCGCCTTCCTGAAGTGCAATTTCAACGAGCATCTTTGCCAGAAGCGGGCGGCCGATTGCGCATGCCATAGGATAAACGCCTTCATAGAGAGCGCCTGCCTTCAGGGCCTTCCATACGTACTCTGTAAGAAATTCTTCTCTCAGATCTTTAATAACTGCTTTAACTGCACCGGTCTTTAAGGCTTTTTCTTCCAAACCCTCCAGTTCTGAACGCTGGCCCAGGTTTCCTGTTGCTGTAATTATCTCGGCATCATATTTATCATTCAGCCATTTAACCATTACTGAAGTATCCAGTCCTCCGGAATACGCCACTACAATTTTCTTCTTAGCCAATTTATATATTCTCCCTATTTAAGTTTAAAGTCGGGCTGCTGCATCATCATATTTTTTATCAGCGCAACAACCTTATCTACATTTTTGTGCGAATTTGGAATTACAATTACTGTGTCGTCACCTCCTACAGTGCCTAGTATTTCAACCCTGTTAAGGCGGTCTATATAATGTGCCACACCCTGAGCCCTGCCGGCAAGCGTGCGGATAACAATCATGGACTCATTATTTTCAACGTTCAGAATTTCAAACCCTATCAGGCGCGCAATCTGTTTGCCCGATTCATAAAGATTAAGGACATAGCGCGAGCCTGTATCTGTAAATGTGCGTATTACTCCAAGCTCGGCAAAGTCGCGGCTTAAGGTAGCCTGCGTTATGGTTATTTCCTCCTTTACTAGGAGTTTCAGCATATCTTCATGATTGGATATGAATTTGTTGTTTAGTATTTCTTTAATTCTGTTCTGTCTTTTTAGTTTTGCAGACATAATATTTACCGGTAAAGTTTTGTTTATAATTTATCTATGCGTTCAGTACTTCGTTAAGGGCCTGTGTAAATGCCACGATCTCTTCCATGGATATAACAAACGGGGGAAGAATTCTTATTACAGTGTCGCCTGAAGTTCCTACTATAACCCCTTTTTCAAGAAGCTCTGAGGCGGCCTTTTTGGCCGAATGACCTTCAGAAAGCTCCAGTCCAATTAAAAGGCCTTTGCCGCGGATAGCCTTAATACAGTCGATATTTAATGATTCGATGGCATTCATCAGCATATTGCCCGAGCGCTCAATTTTTAAGAGAGTCTCGTCATCCAGGAGGTCCACAACTTCGTTGGCTGCAGCTACAGCCAGTGGATTCCCGCCGAAAGTGGACCCATGGCATCCCGGAGTGATCTCTTTTGCAACTTTCTCGCTGCAGATTGCTGCACCCAGGGGAATGCCGTTTGCAATTCCTTTTGCAACTGTGATGATATCCGGTTTTAACTCTTCCCACTGATAGGCAAAGAATTTTCCTGTTCTTCCCATACCCGTCTGAACTTCATCTAAAATGAGAAGAAGGTCGTGCTTATCGCAGAACTGTCTAAGGCTTTTAAGATATCCTTTGGGAGGAACAATAATGCCGCTTTCTCCCTGAATAGGTTCCACCATAATGGCAGCTAGGTTCCTGTCGTATGCGTCTTCAAGAACACTGCTGTCGCCGAAGGGGAGATAGCTGAAGCCCGGTGTAAGGGGCTGAAATCCGTCCCATACCTTATACTGTCCTGTAGCAGAAAGGCTTCCCATGGTTCTGCCGTGAAATCCTCCTACTGCGGTAATGATGTGGCTTCTTCCTTTTCCCCATTTCCTTGCAAACTTTATTGCAGCTTCGTTAGCCTCGGTGCCCGAATTGCAGAAAAACACGCTGCTAAGGCCCGACTTTTCCGCGAGCTTTGAAGCGAGGGCCTGCTGGCCTGAAGCTTCAAATAAATTGGATACATGCCAAAGGCTGTTAAGCTGGTTTTCAACAGCTTTTTTAATAACAGGGTGGTTGTGTCCGAATCCTGTTACTGCAATTCCGCTCAGGAAATCGAGGTACTTTTTGCCTTTGGTATCCCAGAGGTAAGCCCCGCTGCCCTTTGCAAATTCAACGGGATAGCGTGAATAGTTCTGCAGCAAGGCATTAGTGCCTTGGGTAATATTTTCTTTCTGCTGTTTATCCTGTAAACTATTTTCAGGCTGAATGGTGGACGACCCAGGTTCCGCTACCGCCCTTAGTGCTGTTGTTCTCATTTGTCATCTCCTCGGGATTTTTTGATCCTATCCAAATTTTATTAATTCCTTTATTTAACAATTCCACGCAGCTGTTGAGCTTTGGGATCATACCGTCTGTTATTTCGCCGTTGGTGATGCCTTCGGCAATTTTACCTTCATCTATCAAATGCTGAAAAGAGCCGCCGAGCTTTACTCCCTGCACATCCGAAACAAAGAATACCGAATCGGCCTTAAGTGATTCTGCCAGAATTTCAGTAAAGTAGTCTGCGTTTACATTCATCAGGTTGCCCTGAAAGTCGCGGCACACGCTGGAGAAAACAGGCACAATGTTTTTGTTTAAGAGTTCCTCAATCCAGAGGGTTGAATTGACCTGTTTTGGTATGCCGACAAATCCCAGATCCTTATTGACGTTTTCGGCAACAAATGTATTTCTGTCTATACCTGTTAGTCCTACGGCATTGATTTCCGCAGTGATGAGGCGGCTGACGATCTTTGCGTTAAGAACTCCTGCCTGAACGGCGGCAACCACTTCCATAATGCTTTCAGAGGTTACCCTCTGTCCGTTATGGAACTTTACTTCAAGCCCCAGGGCCGATGACCATTCGGAGATTGTTCTTCCTGCACCGTGCACAATAACGACGCCGTCATAAGTTTTCTTAAGCGTACTGATTGATTGAATCCAGGCATCATCTGTAAGCACATCATTCAATGCCTTTCCGCTTATTTTTAACACAGCTATCTTCATTTTTCCCTCTTTCTCCTTATGTCCTGTAATCAGCATTTATTTTAATGTATTCTTCTGTGAAGTCGCAGGTCCACCAGGTGGAGCTTTTGTTTCCGGATTGAAGATTTATATTTATTTCAAATTCTTCCTTTGAGAGAACCTTCAAAGCCTCTTCTTCATCCAGAACGATCTTATATCCCGGAAGAAGGACAGGCACCTTATCGAAGCTGATGCTTATTTTTGCAGGGTCCAGTTTGGCACCGCTCATTCCGGCAGCAGACATTATTCTGCCCCAGTTGGCATCGCGCCCGTAGATTGCAGTCTTTACGAGCGCTGAATTTGAAACCGACTTGCCGACGAGATCTGCATCCTTGTCTGTCTTAGCACCTGTAACATTAACGGTTACAAGTTTTGTTGCGCCTTCGCCGTCTGAAACGATTGCTTTTGCCATTTTACGGCAAAGGGCATCCAGAGCCTCCTGAAAGAGGGCTGCATTTTTTGAAGCTGACTTGAGGCTGATTTCCGAATTTCCGTTGGCAAGAATGACCACCATGTCGTTTGTGCTTGTTTCGCCGTCAACAGAGATTTTATTGAACGTATTCTGAACAGATTTCTTCAGCATCTTTTGGAGCGTTGCCTGACTTACTTTTGCATCTGTTGTAATGAAGGCGAGCATTGTTGCCATGTTAGGCATAATCATTCCGCTTCCTTTGCATATAGCGCCGATTTTAACTGTTCCGCCCTCAAGCTTAACCTTGAGCGCATAGGATTTCATCTTCTTATCGGTTGTCATTATTGCCTGTGCGGCATCAAGTCCTCCGTCCTCAGAAAGATGGGGAACGATTTTACCGATACCGGAAAGGAACGTTTCCATTGGAAGCCTTTTTCCGATAACGCCGGTAGAACTGACAAGAACTTCTTCTGCTTTAATTCCAAGGAGCTCAGAGCAATGTTTCCGGGAGATCTTTGCATCATTATAGCCTTCATCGCCGGTGCATGCGTTTGCATTTCCGGAGTTGACCAGAACGGCTTTTACCGGTTTATTGCCGCCGATGGTTTTTTTTGAAATAAGAAGCGGCGCGGCTTTAACTTTATTTATTGTAAATGTTCCGGCTGCAGAGCATGGAAGTTCTGAATATATTAAAGCAAGATCCTTCTTTCTTTTTTTGATGCCGCAGTGGATTCCTGCTGCCTTAAAGCCGTTAACACTTGTTACAGTTCCGTTTTCAATAAACTGATACATTTTTTTCTCCCGTGTGTAATAACCCAAGTCTTTCGTCTAACTGGAATAATTTATTCATGTTCTGTACTGCCTGGCCGGCAGCGCCTTTTATGAGATTGTCGATCGTTGAAGTAATAACAACAACCCTGTTTGATACCGATACATTTATATCGCAGAAATTTGTCCCTGCTGCCCAGCTGAGGTTTGGCGGAACATTGCGAAGTCTTACAAAATTTGAATTCTTATATTTATTTTCATATTCATTTACAACATCTTTATCAGATACATCGTTCTTAAGATGAATTGAAGAAGTGGCATATATTCCAGCTGCAGCTGGCAGAAGATGTGTTGTAAAAGAATACGGCGATTTAAAGCCGTTCTTACTTAACATCTGCAGTACCTCAGGCTCGTGACGGTGGCCGTTGACGTTATATGCCCTGACGTTGCCGTCCATCTCAGACATGAGCATTTCTGTTTTTGCAGTCTTGCCGGCTCCGCTTGTGCCTGAATAAGCTATTGTGCTTACCGATAGTATATCCTCCCCGAATTTTGATGTAAAAGGAAGCAGCGCCAGTAATGTTGCTGTAGGGTAGCAGCCCGGGTTTGCAACTAAGTTAACGCCTTCGTATTCATCGCCAATGAAGTCCGCCAGTCCGTAAAGTTTTTTCTCCAGAAGCAACGGTGAAGTATGTTTCAGCTTGTACCACTTCTCATAAACCTCCGGAGTATCCAGCCTGTAGTCGCCTCCCAGGTCTATAACTTTTTTATTTTTTCCAATAAGTTCAGGCACAAACTTTAATGCTTCGCCGTGCGGAAGGGCGAGAAAATAAAGGTCGTGTTCAAAAGATATATTTTCGGCTGACAGGATAACGCTGTCGGGTGTTTTTCCGTACAGATCCGGGAATACTGTATAAAGATTCTCTCCCGCAGTAGAGTTGCCGTAGATAGTGAAATTGTCCACATAAGGGTGCAGAGTTAAAATTTCAACCAATTTTTTCCCTGTATAACCGCTGCCGCCAATAATGCCAATAGAAATCATTAAGGATCTGTTCTCCCGATAATAAAAAAGTAAATGTATAAATAGATTAACTGATAGAATGAACGAATGAAGAAGCCTGTACTAGGCCCTGATAGGTCGTCGTAACAGACGGATGCAGGAATGCTTGCTGCAGGAAAGATCTGATATATTCTTAATATGTATGTGTTTCATTTTCATATACATAAAAATAGGGCGTTTATGCAGATTTGTCAAATTAATAATGCATTATTATACATAAATATTCCTATTAGATGCATAAATATTCAAAAAAATTGAATAATTTTTTAATTCGGATGTCCGGCCTATGTATTCTAATGCAGAATTATGATTAATGAAGGCTGAGGTATGGTGTAAAAAACAAAAAAGGCGGGTTTTGAAGGGGACCCGCCTTTTTCTTCGCTTATTCTTACAGAGGTAACTGATAAGAATTTTTTTATACTGAAGCCACCCTTTTTTTGTATTCGGCAAGAGCTTCAGTGAGTCTGTCTTTTGCAGTTGTATCGCCGGGAACGTTATGTGAAGGATGAATATAGAGTTTAACGCCGCGGTCTGCCAGTATTTCAGCTACAGTAGTAATTGTCATCCATACAGCTGTAACGAACGCCATAGTTGAAACAGGTCCTATTTTATCCTGATGGTTCTTTAGTGGAACTGAAGCATCTTCAATCGGAGCGCAAGAATCGACAACGATATCAGCGATATCGAAGATAGTTTTGCCGGATGAGTGCCTTGTCTTCTTTCCTTCTGCTGCTGCTGCTGATCCGAACACAATTACTTTCATGCCGCGTTTTTTGGCTTCAAGAGCTACATCAATATTAACGTTGTTGATTCCTGAGTGCGAGAACAGCCACATGCAGTCGTCAGTGTGGAAGTTGTAGCTTTTCATGATTTCAACGCCGTAGCCTTCAACTCTTTCCAGGAATACGAACTGATGGACGCCCATTTCACCGACGATGTGTGTGAAGAATCCAAGCGGGATTTCAACCATAGGGTGGAAGCCTACGAATCCGCCGATTCTGGGGTACATTTCCTGAATAGGAATTGTAGCGTGGCCGCATCCGAAAGTATGGACCCAATGCCCCTTTTCTATTGTATCGGCCATGGCTTCAGCAGCCTTTGTGATATTTTCCATCTGAGTCGCCTCAATCTTATCCATCACGCCTCTTGCGTTATCTAACCACTGCTTTGCTAATGACATAAGTAATCTCCTGATATACTTTGAATAATTTATATTGTGTTAAAAAATCCAGCTTTGGTTTTTGTACTACCGAAATTTATCTGATTGGCAAAAAAATAAGCAGGACTAATTTTCTTTAAAAAACTTATTGACATTTACGACTTAAATAATTAAAACTTTTTCATTGCCAGGTGTCCCGCCCCTATAAGGCCGGCATTTGAGCCGAGCTGTGAGCCCACAATTTTAACATTTTTCATAAACAGGGGTTGTGCCCATTTGCCGGTTTCCTCCTTTATTTCTTCGAGAAACTGCTGTGCCGGGCCGAAAAGCGAGCCCCCGAAGATAATGAGTTCGGGATTAAACAGGCTGATCAGGTTGGCCGCAGCCATTCCCCAGTATTTACGGCTCTGCTGGAGAACTTTTCTGGCAATGGTGTCTTTGAGGCGGTAGGCTTCAAAAATGTCGTGCAGCGTAATCTGCCCCGGATCTTTCTGTGCCAGGACGCCTGAAGAATCCTTTTTCTTTTCCAGCATGATTTTTACAGAGTTAAGAATTCCGCTTCCGGAGGCGTGGAATTCGAAGCTGCCGCGCTGCTTATACTCAGGTATAAATGAATCCGTAAGGGCCAGCCAGCCGGCGGCCCCGACGCCGTCGTTAAAGCCGTGGAGCACGTTTCCATCTACAAGTATTCCGGCGCCTATGCCCTTGCCTATAGAAAGGTAAATTGCGTTTTTGGATTTCTGTGCCGCCCCAAGCCACATTTCGCCTAAAATGTAGCATGTCCTGTTGTTTGCTATTTTAACGTTAACGCCGTGCTCAATAAGAAAGAACTTCATATCCTGTTTTAGGGGATATTCATCCCATCCTTCAATATGGGGCGCCCAGACGCAGCCGGTCTTTGAATTATAAATGCCGGGTACGGAAACGCCGGCAGATTTTATCTGTATCGGCTTATTCTTATAAAGGTTTAATATTTTTGTTATCTGGCCTTTAATGAGGCGGCTTACTTCCGGTCCCTTCAGCCCCTCAATACTCAGCGATTCTTTGAACAGTACTTTGCCGGAGTTTCCTAAAGCCGCACTGGTAAGACCCGTGGATACCAGATCAATTGCAATTACAGCCAATTTGTCTCCTGATTAATTTTATTTGTTATTATGCCTGAGGTAAAAATAATGGTTTAAGCTTAATAAAAGGCAAGGGAAAATTAACATTTATTTCATTAACTTGTTCAGTCCAAAAATAATATATTCTTAACCAGTAACCTATTTTAAGCCGGTGACAAAATGAAAAGAGGAAAACTTTCACTTCACGTTAAAATATTTATAGGGCTTGCAGCGGGACTCATAGCAGGACTTTTATGCAATATATTCTTCAGCGGGAGTCCTGAGATCCAGTGGGTTGTTTCAAACGTCTCCTATCCCTTAGGGCAGGTTTTCCTAAGACTGATCTTTATGATCATTATTCCGCTCATTTTTACGGCTATTGTGCTGGGGGTTGCAGATTTCAGCGATATGCATAAGATAGGGCGAGTGGGCATAAAATCGCTGCTGTTTACAGTAATAATAACGGCCGTTTCGGTACTGATTGGCATAACACTTGTTAACCTGGTAAGGCCGGGTTCGGGAATAACAGGTGCAAGCCGTGACGCTCTTATGCAGACACTCACCAACAACCAGGCTGTTTCAGGCATTGTAACTTCTGCCCGTGAATCCAAAACGTTTCTTCAGATACTGGTGGATATAATTCCCCGCAATCCTTTTGTGGAATTCGTCAGCGCATTCGATCCTAATTATCAGGGAGGGGGACTCCTGTCCATAATGTTCTTTGCGCTCATCTTCGGTATAGCCATGACGCGCTGCAAGCCTGAACGCATGGAATATCTGACAAAAACCATGCAGGGCATTTATGACGTGGTAATGAAGATAATTGACTTTGCAATGAAGCTTGCTCCTTACGGAGTTGCGGCGTTAATATTTTCAACCGCCTCACAGCTGGGGTTCCAGATTATTTCAATGCTGCTTAAATATGTGCTTGTTGTAATGGGCGCTCTTACAATACACCTGCTATTTACCTACGGATTTATTATTAAATATGCCGCAAAGAAAAATCCAATACATTTCTTTAAGAATATAACGGAAGTTCTTGTTACGGCATTTTCCACAAGCTCGTCAAACGCCACACTGCCAACTTCAATTAGAGTTGCAATTGACAAGCTGAAGCTGGACAAGGATATAACAAACTTTGTTCTAACGGTAGGTTCAACTGCAAACCAGAACGGGACTGCACTATATGAGGGTATTACGGTACTTTTCCTGGCACAGTTCTATGGCATCGACCTGGGACTGGGGCAGCAGCTGATGGTAGTCCTCTTATCAGTACTTGCCGGAGTCGGTACGGCCGGTGTGCCGGGCGGATCACTTCCGATGGTAGTTATGGTACTGCAGACAATTGGCGTTCCGGCTGAAGGAATAGGCATAATTCTGGGAGTCGACCGCCTGCTCGATATGTCGCGCACCGTGGTAAATGTAACAGGCGATATTGTGCTTGCAAGCTGGGTGGACAGTACGGAAATAAACAGGGCACAGCTGCAGAGTACAGAAATAAGCTGACGCAGCAGGTATATTGCTGTTGCTAAAGTGACGGATTTGCTTATTTTTATACATTAATATCATTCCAGGAAAATAAATATGTTATTTCTGAAAGACTTATTTACAATTGGGAATGTTCCGGATGAAGAAGAAAACCCGAACGGCCTGAACTATATAAAAAAAATTCAGATTGCCACCTGTGCATTGTTCCTGGAGATTGCCAACGCCGACAGCAACTATGACCCTTCCGAAAGGGAAAAAATTATCTCGATCATGAGATCTACATTCAAGATAGAGCCTGAATACGTTCAGGAACTGATGCTGCTGGCTGAAACCTCCGTCAAACAGAGCAGCAGCATTTATGAATATACTGAAGTGGTTAAAAAAAGTTTTACCAGGAAGGAAAAATTCGAAATCCTGGAAAATTTATGGAGGCTTGTTTTTGTTGATGAGCTTTTAGATAAGTTTGAAGCGCATTTAATAAAAAGCATAGGGCAGAACCTGGGATTTAATTCAAGGGAAATTCTGGATGCAAAGATTATTATTCTAGATGAGATCAAAAAAGGGAAGAATGCTTAAAAATAGTGAAGGCACACCTTAAAAGATGTGCCTTTCAAAATTTAACTGTTCTTTAAGGTTCAGTCATTATCCTTACTTTCAGCTTTATACGGGAATAACTTATCCAGCGATTTAATGGCAAGATAAAAAAGTCCCATGAAAATAAAAATTCCTGACATTCCCTGTCCTGTAATAACCAGGGCATTCCAGAAAGTATCAAAAACCTGATTGCTAATCATATTATACTCCTTCTACAGCATCGAGCCGACTAAAGCCAGAATAAGGCCGCCTGCAACTACAGAGCCAATCTGACCGGCAACATTAGCGCTTACGGCATGCATAAGCAGAAAATTAAACTGATCTTCAGCCTGTCCCATATTATGTATTACGCGTGCTGACATCGGGAAAGCTGAAATTCCGGCAGCTCCAATCATCGGGTTCATTTTCTTTTTTAAGAAAAGATTCAGGAATTTGGCGAATAAAACTCCGCCGGCAGTATCGAATATAAAAGCCACCAGTCCGAGGCCGATTATAATGAGAGTCTGAGGCTGGAGGAATCTCTCGGCAGTCATTGTGCATGCAATTGTGATTCCGAGAAGTATGGTCACCAGGCTTGCAAGTTCGTTCTGTGCAGAGAGCGAAAGTTTATTTAACACGCCGCATTCACGGATGAGGTTTCCAAACATCAGAAAGCCTATTAAAGCAGCCGAAGAAGGAGCAATAATGCCGGCAAAGATAGTAATTATTATCGGGAAGGTAATCAGTACTGTTCTGGATACGCTTTTGGCATGACCTTCCATTCTGATCATTCTTTCACTCTTAGTAGTAAGAGCTTTGATAACCGGAGGCTGAATAATGGGAACGAGGGCCATATATGAATAAGCCGCAACCGAAATAGGGCCAAGCAGTTCTTTTGCAAACTTGGTAGCCACATAAATTGAAGTCGGTCCGTCAGCTGCACCTATAATGCCTATTGAGGCCGCTTCCTTCAATGAAAAGCCGAACAGGGTTGCAACCATCATTGTAAAGAAAATTCCAAACTGTGCCGCTGCACCGAATAGCAGAAGGTATGGTTTTTTAAGCAAAGGTGAGAAATCTATCATTGCTCCAACGGCAACGAAGATCAGAAGCGGGAAAATTTCTGTCAGTATTCCTGCCTCAAAAAAAATGTTCAGTACACCTTTTTCCTGACCGTGCGTAATTGCTGCCGACAAGGGAATATTTGCCAGTATTGCTCCGAAGCCGATCGGCAGCAGCAGTGACGGTTCATATTCTTTTGCAATTGCCAGATATATCAGCAGGCCGCCTACTCCTATCATGACAATCTGCTGCCATGTGATAGACATCAGCCCGACAAATAATGCACTCATAAAAGATCTCCTAAATACTGTAAAAGATTAAATCAAACTAAATTTGCATCGATGAATTTATTCAGTTGCCTTTGCTTCTTTGGGTTTCACAATTACTGAGGACAGTATTGATACGCTTAATGTGAAGACGATAAAAAGAAGCGAGAGGCTGATCGGAATCTGATACCATCCTGATATGATCATCTTAACACCCACGAAAAGCAGGATTACCGCCACGCCCTGCTTTAGGTACTTGAATATGTGCATTATTCCTTCAAGTGCAAAGAATAATGAGATGAGTCCCAGAACGGCAAAAACATTTGAAGTAATTACCAGGAACGAATCGGTGGTAATTCCGAGAATTGCCGGAATTGAATCCACTGCAAACACTATGTCTGTAGTACCTATAAGTATAAAGATCAAAAACAAGGGAGTTGCGTGAATTATCCCTTTTTTCCGGACAAAGAAATGGTGTGACTCAGGGTTGTTTTCGATCGGGATATACCTGGAAACTTTTTTATAGAAAAAATTATTCTGCGGATCTATTTCCCCGTCGTCAGCGAAGGCCATTTTATAGGCCGTATAAAGGAGCACAACACCAAAGATATAAATCAGCCAGTGGAATGTATGCAAAAGTCCTACTCCGAAGAGAATAAACATAATTCTAAGGATTATAGAAAGCAGTATTCCTATTTTAAGCATTCTAGGCTGGTTCTTCTGGCTTATTGCCATTGCTGAGAAAATCATAATAAAAACGAAAAGGTTATCCACCGAAAGAGAGTACTCCGTAAGGTACCCGGCAACAAATGCAGTGGCTTTTTCATTCCCGCCCGGGTAAAACAGGTAAATGGCAAGTCCGTATAACAGGGCAGTGGAGATCCAGACTCCCGTCCAGCCCAGGGACTGCTTTATGTTTATAGCGCCTTTTCTGTGGTCGGTTACAAACATGTCCACCGTAAAAACTACAATAAAGACGAGCACAAAGGCCGCCCAGAATATCATTTCAGTTGTCATTAGAAAAGCTCCTGTAATTACAAAATCCTTTGTATTAAAATAACATTCTTTTACTCATAACTTAAATTAATAAGCGGCCCCCTCAGGGAACCCTGTTACGAAATCTGGCAGCACAAGAAAAAAAGACGTGCAGCAAACAGGAGGGTGAGAAAACAAAACTATTCCGTGCGGGCATCATTCCTACTCCGGGATGACTGGTCTCAGTAAATGGTTTTGGAATTTCACTGAAAATTGAAATGACTTTACCTGAGACGGCACTTTTTAAGCTACCTGTCAGCATTATTACACCCCAATACTAGTAAAGGAATATTTATGTAAAAATGTTCTAATGCTCAACACTTGCTGACGGAATAGCGGCAGTAAGTATCTGAATTGCCGCTATTCAATACCAGGAATTAAAAAAACTATTTTAAGAGCGCAGGAATTAACGTAATATATATACCTGCAATAATTGCCGTCGTAATAACTCCGCAGATGTTAGCTCCAATTGCCTCAGGAAGGATCAAGGAATCGGGGTTTGCTTCACTAACGGATTTCTGTGCCACCTTGGCTGTTGTTGGTACGCAGCTTACACCGGCAATGCCGATTACGGGATTAAACTTGCCTTTGGTGATAAAGTACATTATGTAGCCACCTATTATGCCTCCTATTCCGGAAAGCAGAAGGGCAAGTATTCCAAGTACAAGTAGAATTAAAACTTTGGGATTAAGTATCAGGTGTGCTTCGCAGAGAACACCTAGTAAAAACCCGAGGAAGAAAGTTGATCCGTAGAGAAGCGGACCTCCTATAAAATCTATGAAGTGTTTAAGACCCGACTCCCTGATTGCAACGCCCAAGAACAGGGAAACAAACAATGGGGCTGCAACAGGAAAAAGCAGGCATAAAACCGTGTTAACAACTGCGGCAAAGGCCATCTTTTCTCCCGAAGAAACAGGGCGCGAAGCTTTCTTTGGAGGCATCTTTATGGCTCTCAGCTTTTTGGGCACCATGAGCTTAATCAGATACGGGTAGCCCCCGTATGTCAGGCCCAGGTAAAGATATGCTACAACTGTAATCGGTACAAAAAGATCTTTTGAAAGACTTAAGGAAGTAAAAAGCACCATGGGCCCATCTGCACCTCCTACCATGGCAATAGAGGCGGCGTCATTCAGACTCAGGCCCAGTGCTTTAGCGATTGGAATTGTTGCAAATGTGCCCAGCTCGGCGCACAATGCAAGAAACATACTTAAGAACGGACGCGCAAGTAAAAATCCCACGTCCAGCAGAACTCCTATACCCATAAAAACAAAACATGCAATCAGTCCGTTGCTGAATGTCAGGGTGTAAATCGGCTGAAGAAAATCTATCTGCAGTACGTCCAGCAGTGCCTTGGGATCAGTAATTAGCGGATCAACAAACAGGTTTCCCTGCTGGCCGTTGCTGAAGAAAAGGACTCCGGCGTTTATGGCAGACATGCCGAGACCCATGGGTATCATCAGCAAAGGCTCAAGAATCTCTTTTTTACCCAGATAAACAAGAAGCATCCCAAGGAAAATAAGTCCCACTCTGGCAATAATAATCTTTGGATCTGAACTTACCAGTGTGGCAATTCCCTGAAAAAGATTTAAAATATTTTGAATTCCCATTTTTTGTCACATCATTTTTATAAGAGCCCTCACCGGGCGGACTCCTTTGTTTCTTTTAATCTTTCTTAAAGAGCCTTATCGATACGAATATCATTTTTATAAGAAATGCGACAAAAAATGATATAACTGCTGCTATGCCGTACATATATAAGGTCTGCATTACTACTGCACCCATTGCTGACTCATCTTTTTACTGACTTTATAAATCAACTTCCGATCTCCATTAAGATATCGCCTTCCAGCACAGAATCCCTTTCGTTTACCTTAATTGATTTAATGAGGCCTTCCTTGTCGGAATTAATGTTATTTTCCATCTTCATGGCTTCAAGCGTCAGAAGCCTGTCGCCGATCTTAACAAAGTCGCCTTCCTTTACGTGTATTTTAAGTACAGTGCCGGGCAGCGGGCTCTTGATTGTACCGGTGCCTTTAGGTGTGGAAGGGCTGCTTGTGCGTGCCACCGACTTATGGATATCTGTTGAAGGCTCAACCTTTGAACGGATGAGAGTAGGTGTTTTTGTAGTCTGGAGTTTCTGTTCAACTTCCACGTGGTACGTGGTGCCGTTGACGACAACTTCAGCAATGTTATCCTCGACGTTTACAATATCAACGTCATACCTGTTGTCTTTAATTTTGAATCTGAACTTTTTCATTTTATTTTGCCGTATTTTTGTGCTGTTTCAGTAAATTTGTCAGATTTCAGTTTCTTATCTGGGCCACTGCCTCAGGCCGTATATTTTGGAACTCCAGGGCGAGTAGGGCCTCATGACCCTCTGCATCGTGAGCACCATCTTTTCATAATCGTGAATGTCCTGGAGGTACATGTGCAGTGCCAGGCCAATTACGGCATAAACCTCGCCTTCCTGGCCCAGGCTGTTAGCTTCCTTCTGAAGGACCTGCATTTCTTCCATTCCGTCGCGCTGCTTGAGCGAGGATGACCCATTGCCCGAGAATATTTTCTTAAATATGCTTAACATAAGTCCTCTACAATGGTAAGTTAGAATGTTTCTTGGGAGGATTTACATCCTTCTTTGTAGCCAGCGACTGCAAAGCCCTGATTATGCGGAATCTTGTATTGCGGGGTTCAATTACGTCGTCTATATAGCCATATTTAGCCGCAACATAAGGTGATGCGAATTTATTTCTGTATTCCTCTTCCTTCTTTTTCAGGAATTCCACGCGCGCCTGCTCGTCGGTAATCTCCTGGAGCTCCCTGTTATGAAGGATTTCAATTGCGCCTTTAGGGCCCATGACAGCTATTTCAGCCGTAGGCCAGGCGTAGTTGATATCGCCTCTCAAGTGTTTTGAGCTCATTACGTCGTAGGCTCCGCCGTATGCTTTTCTGAGTATTACGGTAACCTTAGGTACAGTAGCCTCGCCATAAGCATAAAGAAGCTTGGCCCCGTGGATTATAATGCCGCCGTACTCCTGGGCAGTTCCAGGCAGGAAACCGGGCACGTCAACAAGCGTTACGATAGGGATATTGAAAGCATCGCAGAACCTTACAAAGCGGGCTGCTTTTCTGGATGCATTTATGTCGAGCACACCGGCCAGGTAGTTAGGCTGGTTTGCAACAATACCCACGGGCATGCCGTTAAAACGTGCAAAGCCGATAATGATATTGGGAGCGTAGTGGCGCTGAACCTCTACGAATTCATTGTAATCTACAATTAAATGTATTACGTCTTTTATGTCGTAAGGTTTGTTTGCGTTATCCGGTACAATTGTATTAAGCTGGTCTTCAATCCTGTCTATCGGATCGTCGCACGGACTGAGCGGCGGATCTTCCAGGTTATTCTGTGGCATATAGCTTAAGATTTTTCTTATAAGAAGAATGCCTTCCTGCTCGTCGTCGGCAACAAAATGCGTAACGCCCGACTTGCTGCCGTGGACTGCGGCGCCTCCCAATTCCTCTTCAGTAACAGTCTCCCCGGTAACAGTTTTCACCACTTTGGGACCTGTAACAAACATATAGCTTGTATTTTTGGTCATAATGGTGAAGTCCGTAAGTGCAGGGGAATAAACGGCTCCTCCTGCGCAGGGGCCAAAAATGGCGGAGATTTGCGGAATAACTCCTGAGGCAAGAATATTGCGTTCGAATATGTCGGCATAGCCTCCAAGGCTTTTAACGCCTTCCTGGATTCTTGCGCCGCCTGAATCGTTAATGCCGATTACAGGTGCTCCGACTTTCATGGCCTTATCCATTACCTTGCATATTTTCATGGCGTACATTTCTGAAAGGCTTCCGCCGAAGACTGTAAAGTCCTGCGAAAACACATATACCAGCCGTCCGTCAATTGTGCCGTAGCCTGTCACCACGCCGTCGGAAAGATAATCCTGTCCTTCCAGTCCGAAGTCGATGCATCTGTGAGATACGAACATATCAAACTCTTCAAAACTGCCTTCGTCCAGAAGCATATCAATTCTTTCGCGCGCAGTAAACTTGCCCTTGCGGTGCTGCGACTCGATGCGTTTTTCGCCGCCGCCTAGGCGGGCTTTGTCGCGCATGTCCGTTAATTCCTGGAGTTTTTCCTCAATTGCCATTTTATCTCCCTTTCAGCAGAGTTATATATTTTACTTTTAGTCTTTATGTTCGCAGAGTTCTGTCAACACGCCTAAAGTGGACTTTGGATGCAGAAAGGCTATGTCCAGGCCTTCGGCACCCCTGCGCGGGGCTTTGTCGATAAGCTGAACACCCTTTGTTTCCGCTTCACCGAGCGCATCCTCAAGGCCCGAGACAGCAAAAGCCAGGTGATGAATGCCTTCGCCTTTCTTTTCAATAAATTTAGCTATCGGGCTTTCAGGGGATGTTGCTTCAAGCAGCTCCAGTTTTGTCTGTCCCACCTGAAAAAACGCTGTCTTTACTTTCTGATCTGTAACTTCTTCAATGCCGTAGCACTTAAGTCCCAGGACGTTCTCATAATACTTTATGGCTTCTTCCAGATTTTTAACTGCAATACCGATATGTTCTATGTGTGTCGGGTTCATTTTTACTCCTTATACAACAACGTTTTCTTTATACTCGCCGAAAACTGCACGCATGGTGTTGCAGATTTCACCGATGCCTGCGTATGCCTTTACGGCTTCAAGAATATAAGGCATCAGGTTTTCATCTCCCTCTGAAGCTGTTTTCAGGGCTTTAAGCTTTTCCTGAACGAGGGCGTTATTTCTTTCCGAGCGGACCTTGCTTAAGAATTTAACCTGCTCTTCCTGGGTTCTCATGTCTATTTTAAGGAGTCCTGTCGGCTCGCCTTCTTTAACCTGGAACTTGTTCACGCCTACGACAATTCTTTCGCCCGATTCCATTTCTTTTGTAAACTGGTAAGAAGCTCTCTGAATTTCGCCCTGTACGTAGCCGCCTTCAATTGCCTCAACCATGCCGCCCAAAGAATCAATTTTATTTATGTATTCTCCGGCTTCCTTTTCAATCTGGTCTGTAAGGGCTTCAACGTAGTAGCTTCCTGCAAGGGGATCTATGGTATTTGCAACGCCGCTTTCGTTGGCTACAATCTGCTGTGTGCGCAGTGCAATCATTACAGATTCCTGCGTCGGAAGCGCGAGCGCCTCATCGCGTGAATTTGTGTGCAGGCTCTGTGTACCGCCCAGGACGGCGGCCAGGGTCTGAATTGTAACTCTTACAATATTATTGTTGACCTGCTGTGCTGTAAGTGTGCTTCCTGCGGTCTGTGTATGGAAGCGGAGCATCATCGACTTGGCCTTCTTTGCGCCGAATCTTTCCTTCATGATCTTAGCCCAGAGTCTTCTTGCAGCGCGGTACTTAGCCACTTCTTCCAGGAGGTCGTTATGAGCGTTGAAGAAGAATGAAAGCTGCCCGGCGAAATCATCCACATCAAGCCCGGCCTTAATTGCGGCCTCAACATAAGCAATGCCGTCGGCAAGTGTAAAGCCCACTTCCTGTGCTGCAGTTGAACCTGCCTCCCTGATATGGTATCCTGAGATGGAAATGGTATTCCATTTTGGAACTTCTTTGGAGCAGAATTCAAATATATTTGTAATTAAGCGCATGGAAGGCTTCGGCGGGAAGATATAGGTGCCTCTTGCTATATATTCTTTTAATATATCGTTCTGTATTGTGCCCGAGATCTTATCGCGGCTTACGCCCTGTTTTTCAGCTACAGCAATATACATTGCAAGGAGCACCGAGGCGGGAGCGTTAATTGTCATTGATGTGGACACCTTGTCGAGCGGGATCTGGTCAAACAGGATTTCCATATCGGCAAGTGTATCTATTGCAACACCAACTTTGCCTACTTCGCCATTCGCCATCGGGTCGTCGCTGTCGTAACCTATCTGTGTCGGGAGGTCAAAAGCAACTGAAAGGCCCGACTGTCCCTGCTGCAGGAGATAGCGGTAGCGTTCGTTTGATTCCTTTGCCGTACCGAATCCAGCATACTGCCTCATTGTCCAGAATTTTCCTCTGTACATAGTAGGCTGAACGCCGCGTGTAAAAGGATACAGGCCCGGGTAACCTATCTTTTCGTTATAACCGTCATTTGCATTATCTAAAGGTGTATATAAAGGTTTAACGGAATTAAATGAAGCCGTTGTGAAGTTTTTCAGTCTTTCAGGAAATTTATCTGTAGTTTTCTTATAAACTTTTTCTTCCCATTCCTTGTAGGCGGTCTGTACTTTTGCCCTCAGGTCTTCGCTATTTGTCATATTTTTTCCTCTCCAAAATTAGTAGCTATAATATAAAAGCAACTTACGTGCCTTAATTTTTATTTTTCTTTCTGTCTTTCAAATGCCGATTAAAGTGTAATTTAACGACATTCGGAACTCAAAATAAAACAAAAAAAGACATCATTCTCAAATTTTAGAATAATATATGCTTATTGTGAAAATATATAACAAAATCAGATATTCGGACATTAAGTATTGTGAATTAATTAGCATATACAGGGCGAGCGGGCTATTCAGTCGTGCTTTTAAGTTAATTTTTTGTTTTCTTTTTTCCGGATTACTTCTATCTTAATACTTAACTAAAAATATCAGTTACCGGGGTTGTGGAATGAAAGTTCTTATTGTAGAGGATAATGTATCGGGCAGACTCCTTTTGTATAAAGTCCTTAAAAGGGAAGGCTACGAAGTTTTTAATTCGAATAACGGGGCTGAGGCTGTAGAGCTTTTGAAAAAGGAGCCTTTTGATGCAGTCTTAACGGACTGGATGATGCCGAAGCTGGATGGAATAGAACTCATTCAATATATACGCAAGAATATACGCCCGGTCCCCGTGGTAATGATGATTACGGCACTCGACTCCAGACAGGCAAAAGAAAAAGCTCTGGATGCGGGAGCTGATGATTATATAGCAAAGCCCTACCATATTCATGAAATAAAAGAGCGCCTTGAAAACTGCATCATGAGGCAGAAGTCGGAGCTTGAGTCTACTGCCGGGGCAAGGGACAATAATAAAAAGCAGCCGAACTTTCCGGCCCTTGGTATTGCTGCCTCAACAGGAGGGCCCTCGACGCTGACGGATCTTTTTACCGTCTTAAAACCTCTCGGTGAAGCTGCCGTTTTTGTTGTGCTGCACGGTCCTGCCTGGATGCTGAAATCGTTCTCGGAAAGGCTTCAGGGGCGTACGGAGATGGATGTACTGCTTGCAGAGGACGGAATGCCCGTTCAGAAGGGAAAGGTTTATATTTCTCCCGGCGACATACACATGATGATTGATTCCTCCTGCCTGGAAATCAGGCTTTGGGACGGGCCCCCGGAGAACTATGTGCGCCCGTCGGCTGACCCGATGTTCAGGACCATTGCAGCTGCATTCGGGAAAAACTCTGTTGCCGTTGTATTAACCGGCATGGGGCACGACGGCAGTATTGGTGCCGGATATATTGCAGCTGCAGGGGGCATTGTAATAGCCCAGGACCCTACAGGCGCCATTGCACCGTCGATGCCGCAAAGCGTTATAGATCTCAGAATTGCCGGAATTGTTTCGCCGCTGGAAAATATTCCTTCGGTAATTGAGGAGTCTGTTAGAAGTCTTGCCCGGACAATGAGGGTAAATTCCGCATGATGACGGGATTACTTATTATTCCCCTGCTGTTCTGAATTAAAAAGCTTAAATTAAATTTATACAGCAAGTTTGGAAAATATGGAGAAAGACTTATGAAATTTTATAAAATTACCATATTCTTTATTCTTTTATCCGGGTTGGTTTCTGCTCAGAACAGCTGGACACCCCAGGCTGAGTTTGAAAAGCTGACGGCCAAAGAAACGCTTCAGAAACAGGCGCTTGCATATCCGGGTGATTCCACAATAGACGTTACATACTATAAGCTGAATCTCAATATAACCTATACCCCTAAGTACTTAAAAGGTGCCGTAACTGTGGGCTTCAGAAGTGCTGCTGCTTCATTAAACAGCTTCTTTCTGGATCTCCAGCAGGTGCTGAATGTAGATTCAGTTACACTCAACGGGACTAAATTAACTTTTTCTCACATTAATGCTAAACTGCAGATAACGCTCCCGAGAGCATATAACCAGGGTGAAAATGCAAGTGTTAATGTCTACTATCAGGGGCTGCCCGGTTCAAGCGGATTCGGTAGCTTTATATTCAGCACACACGACTCGAATAATTCTTATCCTATTATCTGGAGCCTTTCCGAGCCTTACGGGGCCAGCGACTGGTTTCCATGCAAGGATACACCGGGCGACAAGGCCGATTCCTCCGACGTGCTGGTAACAGCACCCCAGTTCTTTACCGTGGCTTCAAACGGAACGCTTCAAAGCGAAACAGTTAACCAGGATGGCTCAAAAACAACACACTGGAAAAACCATTACCCAATCGCACAGTACCTGATATCAATTGCCATGACTAACTATTATCTGTATACTAATTATTTCAGGTATTCGCCAACGGATTCCATGATTGTTACCCATTATATATTTCCCGAGCAGAATACACCGCAGAATATCGCACTGCTCAATAAGACAATAGATATGCTCAGGATATTTTCTGAAAAATATGAGCTTTACCCATTTATAAGGGAAAAATACGGCCACGCCCAGTTCGGCTGGGGAGGCGGCATGGAACACCAGACTTTAACTTCGCTGGTAAGCTTCGGCGAGGACCTGGTATCCCATGAACTGGCCCACCAGTGGTTCGGAGATAAGGTGACATGCAGGGACTGGCAGGATATATGGCTTAATGAGGGTTTTGCCACATTTTCTGAAGGGGTTTATTTTGAAAACTCTATTGGCAAGTCAGCCTATAGCACCTTCATGCAGGATATAATGAACCGGGCCAAAAATGCACAGGGCTCTGTCTATGCGATGGACATAAGCAGTGTGGGAAGCATTTTCGACTATAACAGGTCATATGCCAAGGGCGGCACTGTACTGCATATGCTGAGAGGTATTGTGGGCGACAGTGTATTCTTCCGCATACTAAGGACCTATCTGGATGACCCGAAACTATCCTACGGAAACGCCATTACATCGGATTTCCAGAGTGTGGCAGAAAAAGTTTATGGCCAGAGCCTCGATTATTTCTTTAAGGAATGGATCTATGGCGCAGGATATCCTGGCTATACCTACAACTGGTCGAGTTCTCAGCAGAATGGCCAGAATCAGCTGCAGATTTCTGTAAAGCAGGACCAGAGTAAGGGGATGCCCCTGTTTACAATGCCCATACAGTTTAAGGTCTCGACCACGGCAGGGGACACAATGATAACCGTAATGAATAATCTGGCCGATCAGAATTTCCTGATTACACTGAAAGCTCAGCCAAAGTCGGTTACATTTGATCCGGATAACTGGATCTTAAAAGACGTTTCGGGTCCGACTGCAATATATGAAGTTATTCAGGCAGACAGATATGGTCTGGATCAGAACTATCCAAACCCTTTCAATCCCGGCACAAAAATTATATTTCACGTCGGAATGGGTAAAGCAAACGGCTCCCTGCAGCAGGTAAGCCTTAAGGTTTTCGACCTTCTGGGACGTGAAGTGGCCGTAGTATTAAACGAAGAGAAGCCTGCGGGCAATTATGAAGTGGAATTTCTGCCAGGCAATTACAACCTGCCTTCAGGCACATATTATTACCAGCTTAAAGCCGGCGATTTTATGGAAACAAAGAAGATGATGTTCCTAAAATGAGCGCCAAGCGAAGCTTGGGCGAATCTAGTTGGGTGAGGCAGAGAGGAAGATGCGAAGTCTCTGCCAAGTCCCAATCGTGGTAAAACTCTAAAGCCACGTAGCGTGAAACCGGGGTATGACTGGAAACGGGCATGCTCTAAGCGGTTTGACAAAGTAGCCTTTAAGGGTGCGACGCAAACGACCGGGTCGTAATGCAAATGAACACACGGGTAGCCTCGTAACTATCATGAACAGAAGTGGACGAGCCGCTATTTTATCGGCGAAGTCAGCATTATAAGCTCTTGATTAGAGATCGGTTTATAACACTTCCGGGGTATTAGTGATGACACGGTCGAACAGATAGCTCAGGAACTTGGGAAGCCCTCGCCAGACAAGAAGGTTCCTTCTATAAGGAAACGAAATGAAGGAAAGCAGGCAGGGTGGCGGATGAAGCCGTAGTACCGTTTGATGGCACAGTGCAGCAGAACACTGCCGTAGGGAAGGGCTTCTGTTAAATAAAGAGTGACCAAAGAAATGAAGGATGAGTGTATTGCAGTAAGATGCTAACAAACACAGCTAAAATTCAGGAATTTCAGAGGAAACTAAACCAAAAGGCCAAGGCCAGTCCGAAGTTTAGGTTCTACAGCCTGTATGACAAGACATGCAGGACTGACATATTGGAGGAGGCTTATCGCAGGGCCAAATCCAATGGTGGACGAGCAGGGGCAGACGGCGTAACCTTCAGTGACATTGAGTCAAAAGGTGTAGCTGAGTACCTCGTAGAACTTCAGACGGAACTTAAGACAGAACAGTACAAACCAAAACCTGTCCTAAGGATCTATATACCGAAGGCAAACGGAAAGATGAGGCCTCTCGGGATACCCACAGTAAAGGACAGGATCGTGCAGACAGCTTTTCTGATGGTATTGGAACCGATATTTGAGGCTGACTTTTCAGATTCAAGCTACGGCTTCAGGCCAAAGAAGAGTGCTCACGGAGCAATTAGGGAGATCTACAAATACCTGAACTGGGGGTGTGAGGAGGTCTATGACGTTGATCTTGAGAAGTACTTTGAGACAGTAGATCACTGGAAACTGATAAGGCTTCTTGCCAGGCGTATCAGTGATGGCAGGATTCTTCATATCATAAAACAGTGGCTTAACTGCGGGTACGTTGAAAACGATCAGCACCACAAGACAAAACGAGGCACACCTCAGGGAGGAGTAATTAGTCCACTGCTGGCGAATGTATACCTGAACCCATTGGACAAAGCTTTTGAACGAAGCGGGCTTGGAACTATTAAGGAAGGATCAATCCATATCGTAAGATATGCTGACGACATGCTGATACTTGCAATGAGGAATCTGGATAAGGGAATCAGTCTCCTGAAGCACTACACCGACAGGCTGGGTCTCAAGGTCAATGAAGAAAAGACAAGAAGGCTCAATCTTAAGGAATCAAAGAAGGTGGAGTTCTTAGGTTTCCAGTTCCACAGGGTCCAAAACAAGGTAAACGGCAGTCGTCTCTTTCTTGTAAGTCCCAGTCCCAAAGCCCTGAAAAGGTGCAGAAAGAGGGTAAGGGAGCTCGTCTCCCGCAAAAATCCTCTCAAGGTCAAAGACCAGATAGGAAACCTGAACGGGTTTCTCTCCGGCTGGACCAACTACTTCAGGCTTGGCAATAGCTCAAAGGAACTGATGGGAATATGCCGGTATACAAATAAGCGTGTCCGGCGCCTGATGCAAAGACACAAAGGACATACTGGCTATGCATGGAAGAATGTCTCCTCAGATGATCTCTACGGCAGATTAGGGCTGTTCTATAACTACAAAGCCCAGCGGCTTTAGGCCTAAAAGTTGAATTTATTTAAGAAAGCCGTATGAGGGAAAACCTCACGTACGGTTTGACGAGGGTTTGAGGGAAACATAATGGAAACATTGTTGCGCCCTCATCCTACTATACAATATTTACCATCCTTGCAGGGGTAAAGCCCGTTTTGCCCCTGCATTTCAAATTTTTATCCACAGAAAACCCGCGCACCGGCTGAACCAAATAATAAATCCATTTGTTTTATAGTAATTGTCTGAAATTTTAATTTAGGGCACTATTTTTGGGATTAGTTTTAAGGATATAGGGTATTAAAAAAGCTCTTTAAATTCCGATAATACCTTACTGAACCTTTTGTTTTTGATGCTTTATCATTTTGGATTTATTTGTTATGTTTAGCTCATAAAAACAAAAGAATAAAAATGAAATCGATACTCAATCTCCTGACCTTAATTTTAATTCTATTTTCAAATACAAATAATTTTGGTGCATCTGTGTATACTGCCGGTAACAAAGAAAAAGATATACTGACTCTCGAGGAGTCTGAAAGAATAATTCTCTCGGATCTGAACCATTACTACTCGGATAAAAAACTGGGTTCGTTCGTCGAAAACGGGAAAACTTACTTCAGGCTCTTTGCCCCTACTGCAGACGGCGTTACGCTCGTTACGTTCACGAAACCCGGGGATAAAAAACTAAACTCCTATGAAATGAAAAGCGATACCATGGGTGTATGGGAGGCGGTGCTTGACGGCGAACAGTACGGGCTTTTCTACGGTTTTAAGATAAGCCACGAAGGACAGAACCACCGCAACGTAATCTGCCTGGATCCGTATGCAAAAGCTGTTGCAACATACAATACTTACATGAATCCCAGACTTGCTATTGTGGTTAAAGATGGAAACTACGACTGGGAGGGAGATGAGTCAATTGAACGCGACTGGCGCGACCTTATAATTTATGAGATGCACCTGAGGGATATGACGGCACACCCTTCTTCAGGCGCCAAAGAACCCGGTACCTATAAAGGACTTATAGAAAAGGGGATTAAAGGCGGCTTAAATTACATTAAGGATCTGGGGGTGAATACAGTGGAGCTTCTTCCTGCACAGGAATTTGCGAACGTTGAAATTCCATACAGGGATTCCATGGCGGGACGCTTCAATACCTGGAACCCGTACGCGCGCAACCACTGGGGGTATATGACGGCCAGCTTCTTTGCTCCCGAGGCTTACTTTACAGAAACAGAATTTAAGTGGAATGTCTGGACTGGACAGGAGGCAAAACAGGTCACTCAGTTTAAGGATATGGTTAAGGCTTTCCACAAAAAGGGGATTGCAGTTATTATGGACGTTGTTTATAACCATATCTCGGAATATGAACTCGGCAACCTGAAGGAAATTGACTCGAAGTACTATTTCAGGTTCGACGACAGGGGTCACTACAGGGCTGAAAGCGGCTGCGGAAACGATTTTAAGACCGAGCGCCCCATGGCAAGACGCATGATAGTTGAAAGCGTCCTTTACTGGATGAAAGAGTATCACGTTGACGGCTTCCGCTTTGACTTAGGGAAACTGATCGACTGGGAAACTGTTGAAGAAATTATCAGGGAAGCTAAGAAAGTCAATCCCAACGTTGTTATTGTAGCCGAACCCTGGGGCGGAGGATACGATCCGGCAGGATTTTCCTTAAGAGGCTGGGGAAGCTGGAATGACCAGATAAGAAACGGTGTTAAGGGTGAAAACCCGTTAAACGGACACGGCTGGATATTCGGAAAATGGTACGGCAATAACAACATGGGCAGAATTAAATCTTATGTAAACGGCACTCTCGTGCGCGACAGCCTGGGGCTTTTCCAGAAAAAAGAGCATTCTGTAAACTACCTTGAAAGTCACGACGGCTATACGCTTGGTGATTTTATAAGGATAGGGACAAAAGAAGTTGACGCAAATCAAATTATAAAAGACGTGGATCAGAATGCAAAGCTCAGCCCCTTGCAGCTGAAACTGAACAAGCTGGCGGCACTATTTCTTTTCACCTCGCAGGGAAGTACAATGATCTCCGAAGGGCAGGAATTTGCGCGCAGCAAGGTTATTCCATTAAATATTAAAGAACAGGATGAAGAAAGAGGCCGTATAGATCATAACAGCTACAATAAAGACAACGAAACTAACTATATAAATTTCAAGCACGCAGATATGAATAAGGATCTTGTTGACTATTACAAGGGTCTTATTAAATTAAGGAGTACTTACCCGGCATTCAGACGCGCAGCCTTTGAGGACGTATCTTTTATGGAAGTGCCCGGAAAGGCTTTTGCCTTAGGCTTTAAGAACTCCTTTGAAGGCGAAGATTTTATCGTTCTTTTTAACGCTGAGAATTCAGGAGACATAAAGTTTAGCCTTCCTGAAGGAGAGTGGGACGTACTGGTAAATGCCGATAAGGCAGGCGTTGACGCGCTCGGCAGCGTTTCAAAAGAAGTAAAGCTGAGCCCCAAAACTGGATTAGTTCTGAAAAAACAAAAATAGGATTATATATGAGCAGGAAATTCTACTGTGTGCCTGTTTTTCTTTTTGTTTTCAGTTCATTTTTATTTGCTCAGACAGATTCATTAAAAGCTCAGAGCGACACGTCCATAGTACTATTGAAATCTATAGATTCAACAATAGTTACGGATGTAAGGTATGCAACGGCGAACAATTTTACGCATAAGGTTCTTTATCCTACTGCAAACGTATATTTAAGGAAAGCTGCGGCCTTAAAGCTACACGAAGCTGAAAAGGAGCTAATAAGCAAGTATAACCTGAGGCTTAAGGTTTATGACGGCTACCGCCCGCTGTCAGTCCAGAAGAAACTCTGGGAGATAATGCCTGATTCCAGGTACGTAGCCAACCCTAAAAACGGCTCGAGGCATAACAGAGGCGCCGCAGTGGATCTGACTCTAATAGATTCCACCGGGCGCGAGCTTGAAATGGGAACTCCGTATGACGACTTTACCGACAAGGCTCACCGTGATTACAGGGACCTGCCTGAAAATGTCCTTAAGAACCGCAGGCTCCTGGAAGACGTAATGGTAAAGTACGGTTTTGAGCCGTTAAGTACAGAGTGGTGGCATTTTGATTATTCCCTCTGGAAGAATTATTCCATTCTGGACGAAGAGATCAGGTAATCCTTTAAGAAAAGAGAGCCTTCTTAAGCGATCTTTCAACTGCGGTCTTAAAGTTCGTGAGGTCCACCGGCTTCTGGAAAATGTATTCCACATGAAGCTCGCGGTATTCTTCAAATATGTGCTTGTTTACATCGCCGCTTAGTACAATTACGGGCGGCTTGCCTTTTAAATCCATTCCGTTAAGATTTTTAACCAGATCGTATCCGCTCATTACAGGCATATCATGATCTGTAATTACCAGTGCGGGCGTTTTCTTTGCAATAATTTCAAGAGCATCTTTGCCGTTATCGGCTTCATCTATCCTGTAATTAGGCACAATATTTTTCAGAATCTTATGGTAAAGCAGCCGGTCGGTTTTGTTGTCATCAACCAAAAGGATGTTTGCTGCTGCAGCCGGAAGCGTAAAGTGGAATTCCGAACCAAATCCATATTCACTTTCTGCGTGAATATCGCCGCCGTGCTTTTCAATTATCTCGCGTACGATGGAAAGTCCAAGTCCTGATCCTTTCTCACCCATTGTGCCTTCAAGCGTGAATTTGGAATCGACCCTGAAAAGTTTTTCAAGGTCCTCTTTCTTTATACCCACGCCGGTATCCTTTACAATAAAGAGATAATGCGCCTGTCCTTCTGCAGGGCGGCAGGAAACAGTAATGCTGCCGCCGGCGTTTGTAAACTTTATTGAGTTTGAAATAAGATTATTAAATACCTGAAGAAGAAGGTTCTGATCGGCATGCACATAAATATCATGTTCAAGAAGCGATTCAAGCCTGACACCTTTCTGCAGCGCGGTTCCGGCCATAATGGTTATTGACTTCTGAATAACTTCCCTGATGTTCATCCTTTCAGGCTCAAACTTTATTCTTCCCGTCTGCAGCCTCGTCCAGTCCAGAAGTGAATTAACGAGCTGGAGCATATTACCTGAGGATTCGTGAATGAATGTTATATATTGTGTACGCTGCGCTTCGCTGAGGCCGTCATCCGAAAGGAGCAAATCCGTAAAGCCGAGTATAGAGCTGAACGGTGTCCTGAGGTCGTGTGAGATTATTGAAAGGAACTTGTCCTTTGTATCGTTCGACTCCCTCAGGGCTTCTGTAACTTTCTGCAGGTCCTCTGATGCTTTTTTGTAAAGCGAAATATTGCTTACAAGTCCGAAAATACTCACAGGGCGACCTGAAGAATCTCTTTTAATGTTTATTTTATTTCTGACCCAGGTAATATTGCCCGATTTATTGATGATCCTGAATTCAATTTCATCCGACTGCCTGGCGGGATCTTTCAGGAGATTCTTTAATTTTTTATTGACAGTATTCAGGTCGTCAGGGTAGATAAGCTTGAACCAGAGTTTCGAATCGGAAAGGAATTCTTCCTGGCTGTAGCCTGTAACCTTTTCAATTGATGAGGTATAGAATACAGGCCTCATGTTCTGGTCAATTCTTTCAGCTGTCCAGAGGAAGTCGTCAATATTATCTGTAATGCTTCTGTATCTTTCTTCAGAATCCTTCAGTGCCTGCTGAGTCCTTTTTCTTTCCGTAATGTCGCGGCATACCGAAACGATGTGTATTTTATTTTCAGCCTCGTATGAAGTTACAGAGACCTCGGCATAGAAAAGAGATCCGTCTTTATGCCGGGCGAGGAATTCATAGCGGTTAGGAGCCGGTTCTTTATTTTCACGGGCCTTAATGAATTTGGCAACTTTAGGAATATCCTCGTTTGCAACAATGTCCAGTGAGTCTTTGCCATAGAGTTCCGATGCGTTTTCGTAGCCGAATATTCTGGCGAACGATTCATTTACAAGGATGAACTTCCGATCTGCTTCAACAGAAATTCCGTCCTGCGAGGCTTCATAAACCGAGCGCACCATAAGGAGTTCTTTTTCAGCCTGCTTCTGTTCGGTAATATCCGTGAAGATGCAGTTGTGGTATCTTGTCGTGTCATTAAGATCCATAATAGGGGAGAAGTTGGCAAGCGTGATAATCTTGTCCCCATTTCTCGTTATAAAGCTCAGTTCGGAAGGACCCGACTGCCTGTCCAGAAGGTTGGATAACTTAAGTCCTTCTTCAGATACAGATCCGGGATAAATAAGGTCCCTGATATTTTTCTGCAGAAGTTCGCCTTCGGTGTAGTCGAAGATTCTTAAGAAGGCTGGATTTACATAAATTATATTTCCGCTGGTGTCCAGGTTACAGATAAACTCATTTGCATTAATCACAATATTTCTGAATCGTTCCTCTGAAATCCTCAGCTCACGTTCAACTCTGAGCCTTTCTTTAATTGATGAGCAGAGGAATATATATGTCTTATTATCATTCTCTCCGGCGGCACTTACCCTTAAAGAAACAAATTCTTCTTTTTTATCTTTTGCGGCAGCCCTTAGTTCAGTTTCAAAATAAGTGCTCAGCAGAATTTCTTTTTTTACATTGAGGAAATATTCTTTATCAAAGTCGTGGAATATCCTTCCAATAAACTGTTTGAATATTTCGCTTTTGCAGTAGCCGAAAAGTTTTTCGGCGGACATATTCCAGAAAGTTATTTTCCCTTCCGTGTCAGTAGTAATTACTGCGTCTGTTACGCTTGAAGTAATAAACTGGTACTGCTTCAGTTCAGCCATTTCGTACTGGCGTCTCAGGTTTTCATTTTCCTCGGCTGTAATATCCTTCAGTGAAATAAATATCATGCGGGGTGAGCCCGGGGATGAAAAAGGAATAAATGAGGCGAGGAATGAAACGGTCTGCCCGTCCAGTTCAAAAGAAACCTTTTCAACTGCCTTATCTTTGTTTAGGATAAGTCCGTTTAATATCTGTGCCGTTTTCTGCTTTAGAACGGGATTAAGCACCTCTTCTATGGCCTGGTTAATGAGGCTTCCTGAGGGAAGAATCCTCTGCATAAGACCGGATAAATAGAAGTACTTTATCCTGAAGTCGTAACCCGTAATAAAGCACGTATCGCCCGACTCTTTAACAACGCCATTAAGAAGAGTTTCTTCAAAGTTGATGTCGTCGTGGGATTTGGTTTCAAGCCTCAGGTCCTGAAGTATGAGCATGCCGCCATTGAAGGTGCCCTCGTGATATGAGGAAGAGCCTTTTATAAAAACAGATATTTCACTTCCGTCTATTGCCCTGAGGCTTTTGATTTTCTTCTCAAAAAACTTTCCCTCTTCAAGACCTTTTACGTCATCAGTGATATTTAGTTTCTCCGTGATCCCGGACTTAAAGAGATTTATACCGGCGGGCACTTCGGCATTCATTTTATCCAGAACGCCAAAATTGAAAAAGGTTTTATTTACATAAGTTACTTCCCAGGCGGATGAAAAGGTAAGAATACCTACGGGAGCTTCTTCAAGGAAGCCGCTGGAGTTATCCGGGGATGATGATTTATGTAAATCCTGAGACATATGTACTTTTCTGGAATTAATTGGTTGAAATATAAATAATGAAACTGAAATATGAAAATCATAAAATCCTGGCACTTCCGGTCACGGACTTTTTAGCAAATATCGATAATCCTGCCATTAGCAGAAAACTCAAGAAGTGACAATTTCGAAGTAAATTTGTATTTTATCGCCAACCAATAAAAAGAGAAAATGAAAACATACAGCCGCATACTATTTCCTCTATATGCCGTAATGCTGACAATCATTTTTCAGGGATGCTCAGCCTATAAACTGCAGAATGCCGAAGTTTACGGTGTCCCGAACAGAAATCCCATAAAGATTACAGAAAACCGTGAGCCAATGTCGTTCATGGCAAATACATATCTTTCATTTAATAAAAATAGGCCTTTGACAGCAAACATAGATGAGCATTCGAATATCAATGCTTCAGGCGTTTATGAACTTAGACCCGTGCCCGGAGAGGATTATTTTGAAGAGCCTGAAAATGTAAACAGATTTAACTACAACGGCAATAATTTCCTGTGGCACATACCTGAGGCCCAGGGCGGGGTAGACCTCGACCTGGCCCTTTCAAAACACTTCTGTGTTTATGGCGGATTTAATTTTGCACAGTTCCACGAAAGGGACCTTCTGGGCAAGAGGTTCGGAATCGGCTTTTTTTCACAGTCGGAAAATTCTGCGGTAAGGTTCGACGTGAGCATGAGATATCAGGATTTTATCTACGACGTGGAGTACCTCAAAATAACAGATGCTCACGGGCAAAGACACGTATACATATATAACGAGAACAACACCGATACTGAAAGCAATCTGGACTTTTCCCTGACACTTCATTCGCTGCATAAAACGGTGAATTATTTTCTCACACTCTCATTCGGCAGCCAGGATTTCTTCAGCTTTACTCCCATCGACGGAACTCTTCAGAATATTGAGCACAGCTGCACTTATACAACGCTCGGACTTGGGCTGTTTACGAACATTACAAAGGAATTCAGAATCATTGCAGGAGCCAGATACTCCATATACAATGAGCAGGGCAGGACGTCAATGCCCGACTTTTTCATCCAGCAGGATTTTGCTTTATTCTGATTTATACTGTTATCCTTTCATGGCATTGTGCGACTTTACGGGCTTTGAAGCTTCGAAGTCGGTTCTGTAGACAATATCCCAAAAAGGCAGGCTTACCCTGAAACCGTTTAATTCAAAGAAAAGAACTTTTCTAATTCATCAGGAAATTAATTATTTTTCTTTTTGAACATTATTTCAGAATACAAATAAATTCCGAATGAAGAAAGCATCAACCGACAAATCCCGTTCCCGAACCGGCGTAGTAATACTTGCCTTTATTGCCTTCATATCACTCGGCCTTCCGGACGGGCTTCTGGGCGTTGCGTGGCCTTTAATGAGGCAAAGTTTTTCACGGTCGCTCGACTCGCTTGGAATGCTCCTTGCGGCTTCCATGGCGGGCTATCTTCTTTCAAGCTTCTACAGCGGGAAGGTGACTTCACGCCTTGGCGTTGGATGGCTTCTTTCTTTAAGCTGCCTGGCAACGGGTACCTCTCTGCTTGGATATACTCTTGCCGCACACTGGTGGATAATGATTCCGCTTGCAATGACGGCAGGACTGGGAGCCGGGGCAATTGACGGCGGACTTAATACCTATGTGGCCAGTAACTTCGGAGAACGCCTGATGCAGTGGGCACATGCGAGCTATGGAATAGGCATAACCATGGGACCTGTAATTATGACTTCCGGCATCAGTTGGTTTGCTTCATGGCGCCTGGGCTACATTGTGGTCGGAAGCCTGCAGATTGCACTGTCTACAGCATTTGCTCTCAGCATTAAAGTGTGGCAGCCCGTAAAAAGTTCTACCGGTGAGGAAAGGAAAAAGAGTTTATCCGATTATAAGACTCCCATGTTTGAAACCTTGCGGCAGATGGATGTATGGATAAGCATACTTCTGTTTTTTATTTATGCGGGAATCGAGACTACAATTGGAAGCTGGGCTTATACGCTGCTTACAGAGTCGCGCGGCATATCGCCCGTGGCTGCGGGTTACTTTGTCGGAAGCTACTGGGCGGCATTTACAATAGGGCGCATACTGGCGGGAATTTTTACAAGGCCTTTCAGGATGCATTCAATAATTAGGGGCAGTCTTTTTGCGGCATTCATCGGGGCGATGCTGCTGATACTGAACCCGTTTAAGGCTGCGAGTCTGGCAGGAGTTGTAATAACGGGTTTTGCAATTGCACCAATTTTCCCGGGCATGGTTTCGCTCACGGCAAAGCGTGTAGGTCCGCACTATGCGGCAAATACCATTGGAATGCAGATAAGCGCCGCGGGTCTTGGAGTTGCAGTAATTCCGGGGTTAACGGGAGTACTGGCACAGCGCCTGTCGCTTGAAGTGATTCCGGTATTGATTCTATTCTGGATTATCTCGCTGTTTATATTGTACTCTCTATCCATACGCAGGGAGAAGACTGAATGAATTGCCACGGAATCTTTATTTATTCCTGGCCCTTCTGTAGAAAATCTTTGTGAATATGTTATCAAGGACTTCTGTCTTCACGTAGTCAAATTTCAGCTCCCGGCCTACGCTGCCGAATAAAGGGATGCCGCCGCCAAGAATAATTGGAATTGTGGATATGATAAGCTCATCTATAAGATCTTCCTTTAAGAAGTTCTGAATTGTCAGGCCGCCGTCGACATAAAAATTGTGATAGCCTCTGTCAGTAAGCTTGCGAATGACATCTTTGGGACTCCAGTTTATAATTTCTGCTTTGTCTGAATACTTTTCGGGGACTTCTTTCAGTTTGCTGCTTAGGACAAAAACAGGTTTTGTATACATCCAGGTTCCAAACGACACAACTGTCTCAAATGTATTTCTTCCCATTATTACGGCGTCAATTCCTTCCATGAATTCGCCGAAGCCCCAGTCGCTGCCTTCGGGGTTTGGTATATCAATCAGCCAGTCGATATTCCCATCTTTTTTTGCTATAAAGCCGTCGAGGCTTTGGGCTATATAAATATATGCGGCCATAGGATATTCCAATAAATAAATAATAAATGAGGGAGGATGTCAGAAAGCGCTTCCTGACATCCTTAAGAATCTTAAGAATTTGTGCTGGGACCGGCTTTTCGGACCTCTTCGGATACATCGGTTGAAAACTGCATAAAGTTCTCGTGGAACATGCGCGCAAGCCTCTGGGCCATTGAGTCGTACCTGGCCTTATCTTGCCAGGTGTTTTTCTGATTTAATACCTGTTCCGGAACTCCGGGACAGATAACAGGAACTTCAAGGCCGAATACCGGGTCTTTGCAGGTTTCAACATTGTCCAGATCCCCGTTTAGTATTGCATTAAGCATGGCGCGCGTGTAGTTGATCTTCATGCGGCCGCCTTCACCATAAGGACCTCCGGTCCAGCCGGTATTAAGGAGCCAGCACTTTACATTGTGCTTTAATATCTTCTCACCCAAAAGCTTTGCATAAACCGACGGGTGCAGTACCATAAACGGTGCTCCGAAGCAGGTGCTGAAAGTAGCCTTTGGTTCGGTAACACCTTTTTCAGTTCCTGCAACTTTTGCAGTGTAGCCCGAAAGGAAATGGTACATCGCCTGACTGTAGCTTAATTTTGAAACGGGCGGAAGCACACCGAAAGCATCTGCCGTAAGCATTATGAGGTTCTTCGGGTGGCCTCCCATGCCCCCGGCCTCAATATTTTCAATAAACGTGAGGGGGTATGCTGCGCGCGTGTTTTCAGTAAGAGTGTCGTCATCCAGGTCCAGCAGTCGTGTATTGGCGTCCATGGTCACATTTTCGAGCACGGTACCGAATCTGCGTGTGACTTCAAATATCTCAGGTTCGGCTTCTTTTGAGAGGCGTATCATCTTGGCATAGCATCCGCCTTCAAAGTTAAATACGCCTTTATTGCTCCAGCCGTGCTCATCATCTCCAATCAGCTTTCTTTGAGGATCGGCTGAAAGCGTGGTTTTACCCGTTCCCGAAAGGCCGAATAAAATTGCAGTATCGCCGTCCTTGCCCACGTTTGCCGAGCAGTGCATTGACATAACGTTCCTAAGCGGAAGGAGGTAATTCAGAACAGTAAATATGGATTTCTTAATTTCGCCGGCGTAGCTTGTTCCGCCTATCAGCACGAGCTTTTCTGCGAAGTTGATTATTATGAATACTTCCGAATTTGTTCCGTCCTGTGCCGGTTCTGCGTGGAAGTTAGGCATATCGATAACCGTAAACTCGGGGTTGTGCTCCTCTAGTTCCTCCAGGCTCTTGGCCCTAATAAACAGGTTCCGGGCAAAGAGACTATGCCATGCAGATTCTGTAATTACCCTTAAATGCATCCTGTAGTCGGGATCGGCTCCGGCGTAGCAGTCCTGGATGTAAATATCCTTATTCTGAATGTAGGATTTCATCTTGTTATAAAGGTGAGTAAACCTGTCCTTATCCATTGGGGTGTTTACCTTGCTCCACCAGACTTTATCCTCGCTGGAGGACTCTTTTACAATATACTTGTCGTTCGGGCTGCGGCCTGTATGTTGGCCTGTTCTGACAACCAGGGGGCCGAAGTGCGAGAGGTTGCCTTCGCGCCTGTACAAAGAGCGTTCAATAAGCTGAGCAGTGCTGAGGTTATAGAAAACATCGTTAATGTTTCTGATTCCCAGCTGGTCAAGCTGACGTATAATTTTGTCTTTTGGTATCATAAATATTTTTCTCAATCCTCATTTTAATACTTATTGGTTTCCAAGTGCCTATTTCTTATGATATACTAAATCGGGGGGAAATTCAAGAATAGAAGTCAGGATGTCTTATTTTTTATTTCAGAAAAGAAAAGCAGACAGGTGGTGTAAATCACTTGCGCTTTAAGTAAATAAAGTTAAAATTTAAAATAATCCGTCCATTCATATCTTTATGCATCTATAAAACAAACAGGATTAATTATGATTTTCCCGATTGGTGACGATAATACCGACCGTACTGTATTTCCGGCAATGAATTATCTGATCATCCTGGTAAATGTGTTTGTATTTGTATTTCTTCAGGGCCTGGGCTCAAATATAAAGTTTACTTACACTTATTCTACTGTGCCTGCCGAGATTGTTACGGGTAAAGATGTTGTTACAGAAGACAGAATAATGACGGATCCCGAGACCGATGAAAAGGTTACGGTGCCGGGTCTGCAGGAGACGCCTATTAATGTTTATCTTACAATTTTTACCTCCATGTTTATGCACGGCGGTATTGCCCACATTTTCGGCAATATGATCTTCCTGTGGGTATTTGGTGATAATATTGAAAACAAGCTAGGGCACCTGCGGTATCTCTTCTTTTACCTCATCTGCGGAGTTTTATCGGCACTTTCTCAGGTTATTGCAACAATTATGTTTAACGGCAACCCCTACGTTCCTACACTCGGGGCTTCAGGCGCCATTTCAGGCGTGCTGGGAGGTTACATGCTCCTTTATCCAAGGCGGCGTGTAAGGGTAGTATTGTTTTATATACTTACTGTTGTTCCGGCCATTGTAGCTATAGGCCTGTGGTTTGTTTTCCAGCTTATAGCGGGACTTGGGGGACTCGGATCGCAGGGCGGAGGAGTGGCATATGCCGCGCACGTAGGCGGATTTGTATCGGGTTTTATTTTAATTAAGATATTTGCTTTAGGACGGGACTAAACGGTCATATTGACGAGCGAGCCGGCAAGATCTTTTGCCGACGGATTAAATGAATTAAAGAGCTTTTCCTGCCCTGTTTCAACTGATGCTGGCTGAAGCTTCTTCAGGTGCTCCTGCGGGACTGTTACAACGTACCCGGTTGCCGGAACATCTATTTTGTCTTTCAGCGGGGAAGTTTCATTAAATCCGGCTTTAGCTAAAAGCTCTGGAAACTGTATGCTGATTGTGTCGTGAAAGACTTCCCTGAAGGATTTGAACCGGCTTTTGTAGTTTACTGACTGAGGACTATTGGGATAAAGCCTGTCCACAACTTTTCCGCCTGCATACGATGCAGCAGCCGAAAAAGAATGGTTTACACTTCCAATCAAGCTATTACCCCATAAAGTAAGTTTCTTACAATATCACAATTGCCTGAATAAAGAGCAACAAAAAATTAAACTATCTTATGAATTTCCCTTAATATTTTATCCGTAGCGCCCAGGTTCTCATTTACGAACAAGGACGAGATGCGTCCCATTTTTTTTCTTAAATCGTCGTCTTTAAGGAGAGTCCTGAGCCAGCGGTATGCTTCTTTTTTATTTCTGAGCACCTTGGATGCTCCGATCTTAACGAGCTTCTGTGCCTCCTGCGAGTTTTCAATTTTAGGACCGAAAAGAACAGGAATGCCGTAGACAGCGGGTTCAAGAACGTTATGAATTCCCTGCTTAAAGCTTCCGCCCACATATGCAAGGTCGGCATAGTAGTAAAGTGTAAGGAGTATTCCAATTGAATCCACTATTATTATTCTTTCCCCCTTATATTCATTCAGGTAAGAAAACCTGATTGAAGTGCATTTGTTCCTGAGCTGGTCTTCCAGTTTTTCCAGGTGCTGTATGGTGGGCTCATGCGGCACGAGTATCATTACAACGCTGTCATCGTACTTGGTGATTTTAAGGAATGCCGGCAGAAGGACTTCCTCGTCGGCTTCCCAGGAGCTTCCGGCAACAAAAACCTTTTTTCCCTCAAAAAATGCGTCCTTGAATAATTTCTTTTCCTTTGCCGCAACGCTCTTCTGGTAAACACGGTCGTATCTGGTGTCGCCGGCGGTTTCAAGCTGTCCGTTTTTTATGTCAAAAGCACGGAAGCTTTCGAGGTCGGCTTTTGAAACGGTGAATATTTTTGAAATATTCTTATAAAGCGACTTATGGAAACTGATAGATACTGGGAGCTTTCGGTTTGAATTTTCCCTCATCGTGGCGTCAATAATAAAGCAGGGAATGTTTCTTGCCTTAAGCTGCCAGATGAAATTAGGCCAAATATCGTAGCGCATCATGATGGCAAGATCGGGATGAACTATATCAAGAAATCTCTTTGCAAGACCCGGAGTATCGAAAGGCATATAGGAAACGACGTCGGCATAAGGGTAATTCTTTGAATTTTCGTAGCCTGAAGGTGAAAAGAAAGTGGCAATAATGTTTACGTCTTTTTCCGCCTTAAGCTTTTGTATAACGGGCTTTGCCTGTTCAAACTCTCCCATGGAAGATGAGTGGAACCAGACCATCTGTTTTTTTCTGTCCAGCTGCACGGATGCAAGGATAAGGTTTTCAAAAAGCCTCTGCCTGTCTTTAATTCCCTTTTTAATCTTTGCGTTAAATAGTCCGGCCAGCTGAAAAACCAGATACAAAAAGGGGAGAATTATAATATTATATATAAGATACCAAAATTTCATCATGACAAGTCTAACATTCTTTTTACGTTATCGAGCACTGCCTGGGGAGTAATCTCCAGCATACACTTAAAGTGTCCTAAAGGGCAATTTTCACGTCCGATGTGAGAACACGGTCTGCAAGATAACGAATTGTTTTCTAAAATTAAATTCTTATTGTTATATGGCGTAAAGCCGAATTCCTTAACCGTGGAGCCGAAGATGGCCAGAACGGGAACTCCTGCGGCGCAGGCAGCGTGCATAAGTCCCGAGTCGTTGCAGACAACCATGCGGCATTGTTTCATAAAGGCGGCGGTCAGGAAAAGGTCGTCGTCGTTACTCATGTCCACGGATCCTGGAATTTCCTCTGAGAGCCTGCGGCATATCTCACGGTCGGATTTTCCTCCAAGGAGCACAACATCAAAGCCTTCTTTTTGAAGGAGTTTTCCCAGGCTGGTATAATATTCCGGGGGCCACATTTTTGTAAAATGCCTGGAGCCGGGGCAGAAGGCGATATAGCTGCCATCAGCCTTAAGGCTTACTGTCTGGTCCTCCGGCAGAAAAAGGTCGAGCCCCTTATCGTCCAGCATAAAGCCCGGAATTGAAGAAGCGTAGCGCTGAGGGATCTGCGGCGCCTTTTGGAGCCTGTTAATCTTGAACTTTACAAGGAGGAATTTATCAAACGACCTTTTATCAAACTTAAAGGCCGGGGCATGGACGCCTTTAATGATCTTACGGCTTCTGAGGTTATTCTGGAGGTCGACTACAGCGCCGTACTTTTTACTTTTAAGATGCTGAAAAAGTTCTTTATTGTCGTCTCTTTTATAAAGGAGGACTTCATTTACATAGGGGTTAAACTTTAATACGTCGGCATACTCAGTTCTGATGAGAAAATCTATCTTTATCCCAGGGTACAGATTTTTAAGGCTGCGGAGAAGGGGTGTGGTAAGAAGAATGTCTCCCAGAGAGCTAAGTCTAATGATTAAAATATTTTCAGCGTCGCCGATATTCACAAAAAGTGTCCTAAACTATGCAAATTTGAGACCCAAATTTACTGAAATAACAGCTATTCTTCCAATTAAAGTTTATTGTAGTTTTCCTCAGACTTGTTTATTTTTGAGAAAATAATTAAAAAAATAAGGACCAAGTATAATGACTACTTTACCGCCGCCTTCAGTTAAGCCTTTTCCGGAAGATTCGCTGGAAAAACAGGTCTATAATATAGTGGAGAAGTATAAGGAAAATATTCCTATTATGAACGACAGGAACCGCCTGGGCTATAACCTGTTCAAATATATGAGAGGAGAAGGCGACAGCCCTGAAATTCTGGTTAAATCCACTAAAATAAAGATTGTGGGTATGACTAAAGAAGAACTGGCTCAGAAACTTATTACAGAGTTGAAGTCTGTTAAAAAATAAGAATTTTTATTGCCCCTTTTAGCTTCCCCCTCCCCGCGAAAAGAGAGGGGGACAAAGGGAGAGTATACCTTTCTTCAGACCGCAGCGACCTTTTCCTCTTCAGCAATAAATTTTTCCACCATCAAAACGTCTTCCTTATTGCCCATGAATACAGGTGTGCGCTGGTGCAAAGATTTGGGTACTATTTCAAGAACTCTTTTCTGCCCGTTTGAAGCCATGCCGCCGGCTGACTCCACTATAAAAGCCATCGGGTTGCATTCGTAAAGAAGCCTCAGTTTGCCGTTAGGGTTGCGGCTGTCGGCAGGATACATAAAAATGCCGCCGTAAAGCAGGTTGCGGTGTATGTCGGCAACCATAGAGCCAATATATCGTGTTGAATAGGGCCTTCCTGTTTTTTCATCCTCTTCCTGCAGGTACTTTATATATTTCTTAAGGCCCGGGTGCCAGTACTTGTAGTTTCCCTCATTTATGCTGTAAATTTTTGACGTTGCAGGAATTCTGATGTTGTTATACGACAGGAGGAACTCTCCCAGTGCCGGGTCAAGCGTAAAGCCGTAGACTCCGTGACCGGTGGTATAAACTAAAATTGTGCTAGACCCGTAGAGGACGTATCCTGATGCCACCTGTTTTACGCCAGGCTGCAGACAGTCCTGGAGCGTGCCGTCGCTTCCGCCATCGGGAGTAACCCTTTTAAGAACCGAAAAAATTGTACCCACGCTTACATTTGCGTCGATGTTTGAGGATCCGTCGAGAGGATCAAAAAGAAGTGCATACTTTCCCTTGACAAAATCTTTAGGTATTGGAATGACATTTTCCTCTTCTTCTGAAGCCATAACGCAGAGGTGGCCGCCATGTTCCATTGCCTTGAAGAGTACTTCGTGCGAAAAAACGTCAAGTTTTTTTACTTTCTCTCCCTGAATGTTGGTGGTGCCGGTATATCCTATGATGTCAACAAGTCCCGCCTTATTGACTTCGAGTGAGATGATTTTTGCCGCCAGTACCAGATCCGAGAGCAGTGCGGAAAGTTCTCCGGTTGCCTCGGGATGCTTTCTTTCCTCTTCCAGAATGTGCCTTTGAATGGTCATCAGACTCTGTGCCGCCATAATTTAATCCTCCTGTAAATTGTTTTATGCAGGTTTTAACAGAATTACGCGGTTTTTGTGACCTCCTGATCTTTGTATTGCAGCTGATAGAGCTTGTAGTATATACCGCGCTTTGCGAGCAGTTCCTGGTGCGTACCTATCTCCCTGACCTCACCCTTATGCATTACAATTATCTGGTCGGCATTCTGAATTGTTGAAAGCCTGTGCGCAATTACAATGGCTGTCCTGTCAACCAGCAGTTTTTCAATAGCTCTTTGAATGAGGATTTCGGTTTCAGTATCCACACTGGATGTCGCTTCATCTAAGATAAGGATTTGCGGATTATAAGCAAGAGCTCTTGCAAAGGATAGAAGCTGTTTTTGTCCCACGCTTAAAGTTGCGCCTTTTTCCTTTACTTCCTCGTTGTATTCATTAGGAAGCTGGGAAATAAATTTATGTGCGCCGACGCTTTTGGCGGCATCAATAATTTTCTCATCGGAGATTTCTGGATTATTAAGGCTGATATTTGACTTAATTGTGCCTGAGAACAAGAATACGTCCTGAAGTACGATAGAAATAAACTTTCTAAGTTCATGTTTATCGATATCCTTGATATCGGCTCCGTCCAGGCAAATATTACCCTTATTTATATCATAGAAGCGTGTAAGTATATTTATCAGGCTTGTCTTTCCGGCGCCTGTTGCTCCGACGATAGCTACGGTCTGTCCCGGACTGATGCTGAATGAGACATCCTTTAAGACATAATCCTCGTCGTTGTATGCAAACCACACGTTTCTGAACTCAATTTTTCCCTGAACAGATTTAAGCTCAACCGGGTTTTCGGGATTTTTAACAAATGTATCGTTATCCAGGAGCTTAAAGACCCTTTCGCTCGATGCCATGGCAGTCTGCATAATATTATATTTATCGGAAAGGTCCCTTATGGGGCGGAAGAACTGGTCTATAAGCTGAATGAATGCAAAAAGAACGCCTATTGTCATAGTATTGTGAATAATTTCGCCTCCGCCATACCAGACGATAAGTGCCAGGGCAATTGAGCTCAAAAACTCAACGGCAGGATAAAATACTGCATAATAGAAAATTGAATCGATGTTAACTTTTTTATAGTCTGTATTAATGGAAGAAAACCTTCCAAGCTCCTCTTTTTCCTTATTGAATATCTGTACCACGTTCATACCCGTTACGTGCTCCTGCATGTAGGAGTTTAGACGGGCAAGGTGGAAGCGGACATCCCTGTAGGAATCCCTTACTTTCCTGCGGAACAGGAACGTTCCGTATATCAAAAAGGGCAGAACAGACATAGTAACAAAGGAAAGCTTCCAGTCCATGAAAAACATAAACCCTAAGATCCAGAGCACGATAAAAACGTCGCTGAATACGTTAACAATTCCGGAGGAGAACATTTCGTTTAAGGACTCGATATCGTTAGTTACTCTTGTAACAATTCTTCCGATCGGAGTCTTGTCGAAATACTTCAGCGAAAGTTTCTCCACGTGCGCAAAAAGCTTTACCCTGATATCGTAGATTATCTTCTGCCCCATGAACTGTGTGTAATATGTAAGATAATACTGCATTATGGCCTGAAAGAGGAGTGTTCCGATCATAGCAATAGTTACAAGCATCAGTCCATGGTAATCCCTGCTTTTAATGTTATCGTCAATTGCTATTTTTGTAAGTACGGCTCTTAAGGGGCCCAAAGCCGCTACAATAATATTCAAAACAATAGCGAACACCATATATTTTTTATACGGCTTTACATATCCCAGAAGTCGCTTCATCAGCTTGGAATCGTATGCCTTGCCTAATACTTCGTCATCTGTTTTATAATCCTGTGCCATAAACCTTTTCTGTTTTCATTTTCAATTAAAGCAGGGAATGTGTAATAATTGTCCCTGGCTTTTCTTTATTAGCTCAATTCTTCCAATTCCTTTTCAAGCAGCTGTTTAAAGTGCAGACCCGCGTAAATTCCCTGTTTCCGCACGAGCTCTTCGTGAGTGCCCTGTTCGGCAATAGTGCCTTCGCTTAAGACAAAGATAACGTCGGCATCCTTAACCGTTGAAATACGGTGGCTTATTATTATGCTTGTTCTTTCTTTCATAAATCTTTTTAAGTTCCTGAGAATGCCTTCTTCAGTTCTTGTATCTACAGCTGAGAAAGAATCGTCCAGAATCAGTATTGCGGGGTCAATTGCAAGCGCCCTGGCAAGGCACGTCCTCTGTTTCTGGCCTCCTGAAAGTGTGATGCCGCGTTCGCCAAGCATGGTTTCATAGCCGCGCGGGAAGCTTTCAATGTCCTTTGTAAGCTGTGCAATTTCTGCTGAGGACTCGACGGCCTTCATGTCGGTTTCCCTGAGGCCGTAGGCAATGTTGTTGGCCAGAGTGTCGGAAAAAAGGAAAGTCTCCTGCGGAACGAGTCCTATATTTTTCCTTAATGTCTTAAGAGGAATTTCCTTTAAATTCTTGCCGTCAATTAAGATCTCGCCTTCGGTTGCATCATAAAGCCTCGGTATCAGGTCCACCAGTGTGGTCTTGCCTGCCCCCGTCTGCCCTATAATGGCTGCGGTCATTCCGGCAGGTATCTTAAGGCTGATATCCTTAAAGACATACGGGAGCTCAGGATTATACCTGAAGCTGACGTTCTTAAATTCAACTGTGCCTTTAATCGTCTCTACAGAGTTATCTGTAATTTTGCTGTCCTGGATTTCGTACTTTTCAGAAAGCATTTTATTCAGGCGCTTCATGCTGGCTGAAGCCTGCTGAATGAGGTTCACCACCCAGCCTATTGCAATCATAGGCCATATTAAGAGTCCCAGGTATATTACAAATGCCGAGATCTCTCCCAGGTTCATCGTCCCGTTTATTACCTGAATGCCGCCAAGCCAGATGACGAGGATTATTGAGATACCCGTAACAAGATACAGAGCGGGCTGGAACATCGATTCAATTTTAACCATATCCATATTTTTTTCGAGGTAGTCCTGGCTCAGCTTCTCGTATTCATTTATCTCATTATCTTCCCTGACGTAGGATTTTATGACACGTATGCCTGAGAAGCTTTCCTGGGCTTTGGTTGTAAGTTCAGAGAACTTCTCCTGAATATATGTATACTTAATGTGTATTTTCTTGCCCAGCTTGTAAACTAGGTATGACAGGACCGGCAGCGGGAGAAGCGAATAAATTGTAAGCGTAGTGCTTAAAGAAACCATTATTACAATAACCATTACAAGGCGCACAAACGTATCTATGGAATACATTACTGCAGGACCCACAAAAGTTCTTACCGCGTTAAGGTCGTTTGTAGCGTGCGCCATGATGTTTCCGGTGGAGTTATTCTGGAAGTAGCGGAGCGAAAGCTTCTGAATGTGGCTCCAGAAGTCCTGCCTCAGATCGTACTCAATTTCGCGCGAGACTACTATAATGGTTTCTCTTATCAGAAATCTGAAGACGCCGCTTAGAAACGATGTGCCTATAATAAGCAGCCCATAGCGGATGAGGACCGAATAGTCGACACTTTTCTGCAGTGCGTTGATGCTGTCCTTCAAGAACAAAGGAACATATACGGTGCCCAGATTTGATAATAAAATAAATAAAACTCCCATAAGGAGCTTAGCTTTATATCTACGGAAATATTTTTTTAGTGCTGAAAGACTTTTCATAAACTCAAATTAATGCTTTAAGATACTAAACTACTAAAGAGCAGCAAAAGTTGCTTAAAATTTGTACTAATTTTAACATGCTGCGAACTTTTTAATTTAAGACTTCACGGGTAAAATAGAAAGCCCAATGTGTAAAAATAAAAAAAATCCCGCCCTCCGGCATTGGAAAGCGGGATCTTTGCCTTAAGAATGAGGTTTTAGCCGATTACTTCAAAGCCCGTGTATTTATGCAGAACCTTCGGGACAATTATTTTGCCTTCGGGGGTCTGGTAGTTTTCAAGTAAAGAAACCATGAGGCGGCTTGTAGCCAGGCCTGAACCGTTAAGAGTATGAACGAATTCCGGTTTTTTAGTCGTCTCATTGCGGAAGCGGATATTGGCTCTGCGTGCCTGGAAGTTCTCAAAGTTGCTGCATGAAGAAGCCTCGAGCCACCTGTTTTCAGCTGGCGACCAGGTTTCAATGTCGTAGCACTTTGCAGCCGAGAAGCTTAAGTCACCTGTGCAGAGCATCAGTATCCTGTATGGGATATTGAGTGCCTGGAGGATATCCTCGGCATCCCGTACCAGATTTTCGAGTTCATCGTAGGAATTTTCAGGTCTTGTAAACTTAACCATTTCAACTTTATTGAACTGATGAACCCTCAGGAAACCTTTGGATTCCTTACCGTATGAGCCGGCTTCGCGCCTGAAGCAGGCCGAGTAAGCGCAGTATTTAATAGGGAGCTCTTTTTCTTCAATAATTTCACCGCGGTGCAGGTTTGTAACAGGCACTTCAGCCGTTGGAATAGGATAAAGGCCGTCTTTATCTATAGAATACATATCTTCTTCCATCTTGGGAAGCTGGCCGGTGCCTTTCATTGAATCTTCGTTTACGAGAAACGGCGGAAATACTTCCTTATAGCCGTGGTCGTGAATGTGCTTGTCGAGCATAAAATTAATGAGAGCTCTTTCTAAGGTAGCGCCCTTACCCATATAAACAGGGAAGCCTGAACCTGAGATCTTGGCTCCGCGTTCAAAGTCCAGTATTTTAAGCTTTTTGCCGAGATCTATATGGTCCATAAATTTTTCTTCCGTTTCAAAAGAAAAGCCTTCCGGCAGCCAGCGCCTTACTTCAACGTTATCGGCAGCAGACTTGCCGACCGGGACCGAGGGGTTCGGCATATTAGGTATATACATCAGAATGTCGTTCAGGTCCTTTTCAACAACTCTAAGCTGGTCGTCCAGTGAAGTGATCTCATCAGATACCCTTTTCATTTCAGCCATAACGGCTGAGGTATCCTGCCCGGCTTTTTTCATCTGCGGGATCTGGCTTGAGGCCTGGTTGCGTTTAGCCTTCAGCTCATCGGCATTAAGCACGAGCTCGCGCCTCTGAGCATCCAGGGCCAGAACTTCATCTACCCGGGCGGTTTCATTTTTATTCTCAATTCCCTTCTTTACAAGGTCGGGATTCTCCCGAATGAATTTAAGGTCTAACATATTTGCCTTCTGTTATTTTACTACAATATTATAAATTTTGTTTTTCACATAAATCTCTTTAACAATAGTCTTGCCGTCTATGTGTTTTTTAACCCCGTCGGCTGAGAATGCAAGATCTTTAACCGACTGCTGATCGTTTTCGGCAGGGGCTTCGATAGTTGCCCTAAGCTTTCCGTTTACCTGGACGGCAACGGTTACCTTGTCGACAGTCAATGCATCGGCGTCAGGAGCGTACCAGTTTGCGTGCTCGAAGACGGAGCCTTTCTTTCCGATCATCTCCCAGCACTCTTCTCCGAGGTGCGGGGCAACGGGTGAAATAAGTAATGCAAAGCGCTCTAGCACATAGCTTTTAAGATTTGGCCTGCACTTTTCAAGATTTTTTGAAAGCTCGTTCACAAGTTCCATCAAAGCTGCAACAGCAGTATTGAACCTGAAGTTATTAATCTCTTCGTCGTACTTGCTGATTGTCTGGCTGGTTTTTCTGTAAACACTCTTCTCTTCTTCTGAGAGCGACTTGACGTCGAACTTATCAGGAGCAGGGTTATTGATAACTGTATTTTCAAATCTCAGGAAAATGTCATAGCTTCTTTGTACAAACCTGTCAACGCCCACAATGCCCGAGTCGTTCCAGTCGCCGCCTGCTTCATAGGGTCCCATAAACATGAGATAGAGGCGGAATACGTCTGAGCCGTACTTATTAATAAATATGTCGGGGTTAACCACGTTGCCCTTGCTCTTAGACATCTTGGCGCCCTGGTTTGTAATAGTGCCCTGATGAATGAGGTTTGAAAAAGGCTCGTCGCTATGGGCCATTCCGAGGTCTCTTAAAAACTTATGAACAAACCTTGAATAGAGCAGGTGCATTGTTGCGTGCTCGGCTCCGCCGACGTACATATCCACCGGTGTCCAGTCATCAGCAAGCTTCTTATTGAACATCCTTCCGTGTTCATGGGGATCGAGGTAGCGGAAATAATACCAGCTTGAATCTACAAACGTATCCATTGTGTCGGGATCCCTCTGTGCCTCACCGCCGCACTTAGGGCAGGCGACGTTCATGAACTCCTTATTTGTTGTAAGTGGCGACTTGCCCGAGGTAGAGAATTCCACGTTGTAGGGAAGTTCAACCGGGAGGTCTTTTTCCTCAACCAGAACCTCGCCGCACTTTTCGCAGTGGATTACGGGTATTGGTGTTCCCCAGTATCTCTGGCGTGAGATTAACCAGTCACGTAACCTGTAGTTGGTTTTTCTTTTGCCCTGGCCTTTTGATTCCAGGAAGTCAGAAACAGCATCAATTCCTTTATCGGACTGAATGCCAGAAAACTCACCTGAGTTGATCATTTTGCCCACTTCAGTATAAGCCTCATTTAAGGGGTCTTCTTCCTTTGTCCCGGGGGCAAGTATTACCTTACGCACAGGCAGATTAAACTTATGCGCAAATTCAAAATCGCGCTCATCGTGGCCCGGAACTGCCATAACGCATCCTGTGCCGTAAGTTGCAAGGACGTAATCGGCAACCCAGATAGGAATCTTTTCGCCGTTTACAGGGTTAATTGCATATGAGCCCGTAGGAACGCCTGTTTTTTCCTTTACAGTTGAAGTCCTGTCAATTTCAGAAAGCGACTTTACCGATTCGAGGTAAGCCTCAACCTGCTCTTTATATTCAGGCTTGGTCAGTTTCTGCACCAAAGTCTGCTCGGGGGCAAGCACAACGTAGGTTACGCCGAAAAGCGTGTCGGGGCGTGTAGTAAAAACTGTGATTTCGTCTTCATGGTCTTCAATCTTAAACTTAACTTCCGTACCTGTGCTTTTGCCGATCCAGTTTTTCTGCATGAGCTTTGTTTTTTCCGGCCAGTTTATTTTATCCAGGCCTGATAAGAGCTCTTCGGCATATTCGGTGATCTTAAAGAACCACTGAGTAAGGTTTTTGTGAATTACTGTTGTGCCGCATCTTTCGCAGGTTCCGTCTGAAAGCACCTGTTCGTTTGCAAGCACTGTCTGGCAGCTGGGGCACCAGTTTACAGGGGCGTTTTTCCTGTAGGCCAGCCCCTTTTTATAAAGCTGAATAAAAAGCCACTGGTTCCATTTGTAGTATTCCGGCACGCAAGTCATCAGTTCTGAATCCCAGTCGTACATGTTCCCCATATTTTTCAGCTGCACGCGAATATCTTCAATATTTTTCATCGTGCTGTCGTATGGGTGTATTCCGGTCTTGATGGCGTAATTTTCAGCCGGGAGGCCGAAGGCGTCGTAACCGATCGGCTCAAAAACGTTAAAGCCTTTGAGTTTTTTATATCTTGCCCACGAATCCGTAGGGCCGTAGTTATACCAGTGTCCGCAGTGCAGTTTTGCACCCGAAGGGTAAATAAACATTACCAGGCAATAAAGCTTGCTTTCTTTTTTAGAAAGGTTGGTTTTATATATCTTATTATCTTCCCAATAAGACTGCCATTTCTTTTCAACTTCAGAAAAAGGGTATCTCATAGCTGTTTGTATATATTTTGTGAAAAATTAAAATTAAAATTATCGAAAAAGCACCGGTTTATCAAGGCAAAGGGGGAGTTTGACATAATTATAGATATATAAATGCAAAAAAGATCCGTTAAGACGGGGAAAATTCCGGTTTGAGACGTCAAATTCATGCTGAGCCGGAATTTTCCCACGGGGCAGAATAATTTCAGCCTTTTGTGGCAGAGATCTAAATTTTAGCTTATTTTTAGCATTAATGCTAAAACAGGAATTCTTCTAACATACAAGGAGGTCAACTTCAATGAAATCATCACAACTGCTATTACCTCTGATGCTGGTGTTTATGGCTGTGATCAGTACCGCCATATACGCCGGATTCAAAAAAGGGGAAACCTATCACGGTTTCAAACTTCTCGAAAAACGTTTCGTAAAGGAAGTAAACGCCGAATGCCTATACTTTGAACACGTTAAATCGGGCGCAAGACTTCTTAAAATTGCCGCAAGCGATCCTAATAAGACTTTCGGCGTGGGCTTTAAGACCGTTCCGAACTCAGACTGCGGAACACCGCACATAATTGAGCACTCCGTTCTTAACGGATCTAAAAACTTCCCTGTAAAAAGCCCCTTTGACGTCCTGTCCAAAGGCTCGCTTAAAACATTCCTTAACGCATTTACAGGAAGCGACAGGACATTTTATCCTTTCGCCAGCATGAACAACAAGGATTACTTTAACCTCATGCACATTTATCTGGATGCTGTTTTTAACCCTTTGATATACTCAGATCCCAGAATCCTAAAGCAGGAAGGCTGGCATTATGAACTTGAGAGCAAGGATGCCCCGGTTAGCTACAAAGGCGTGGTTTATAACGAAATGAAGGGCGCTTTTTCAAGCCCTCAGCGCGAACTGAACTACCAGATAAATAAGGCCCTCTTTCCGGATAACGGCTACAGATTTTCTTCTGGCGGCTACCCTTCGGCTATACCGAAACTGACTTATGAGGATTTCCTGGCTTTCCACAAGAAATATTACGACCCGGTTAACAGCCACATAATTCTCTACGGGGATGCCGACCTTGATAAAGAGCTTGAGCTTATTGATTCGGAATACCTTTCGAAATATGAAAAGGCAGGACAGCGCCCGCAGATACCGGTCCAGAAACCATTTGATAAAATGAAGGAGCTGACTGCTAATTATTCAATTGGTGAAAACGACAAGACCGAAAACCAGACATACCTTGCCATGAGTTTTGTTGCAGGACTTAATTCCGACCAGGCACTTGTTATGTCACTTAACGTTTTAACAGACGTTCTTGTAAACCAGGAAGCTGCCCCGGTACGCCTTGCACTGCAGAAAGCAGGAATTGGAAAAGACGTGAGCGCATTTGTCGACGATATTCAGCAGAACGTATTTCACATAGTTGTTCAGAATGCCAACGCGTCGGATAAGGATAAATTCCGTGACGTGGTGATGCAGACGCTGCGTGAAGCAGCTGCAAAAGGGCTGGATAAGAAAGCTGTTGAGGGAACATTAAACCGCATGGAGTTTCAGCTACGCGAAGGCGACGACGCACAGAAGGGCCTTACCTACGGCTTTCAGGCGCTTCCGGGATGGTTCTTTGCTGACGACCCGTTCTTAAGCCTGGAATATGAAAAGCCTCTCGCACAGGTTAAAACTACTCTTACGGATAAATATCTTGAAAATGTAATTCAGAAATATATTATTGATAACCCTCATTCGCTTCTTCTTACTCTTGAACCCAAGCCAGGTCTTGAAAAACAGAACATTGCAAAGATGAACGAGGAACTTACAGAGTACAAAAAATCTCTCTCTCCCGAAAAGATAGATGCCCTTGTAAAGGAAACAAAGGAACTGATAGAATACCAGAAGCGCGAGGATACGCCTGAGGCACTTGCTACAATACCGATGCTTGAAAGAAAAGATATCAACCCTAAAGCAGAATTCTACTCGGTTGAAGAAAAGAAAACTGCGGATGTTCCTGTTTTAAGCCGCGAGGAATTTTCAAACCAGGTTGTTTACGTAAGATTTATGTTCGACGCACGCGTGCTGCCCACAGAGCTTGTGCCTTATGCCTCGCTTTTAACTGAAGTGCTCAGCAGCCAGAACACTGATAATTACTCGTATGGCGATCTGGATCAGACGCTGAATATACACACGGGCGGATTCAGAAGTTATCTTTCGTCTTTCCTTGAAAACAGGGATGACAATAAGATGATGCCTAAATTTATTGTTGACTCAAAAGCCATGAACGAAAAGTCGGGCAAGCTTTTTGAGCTGGCCGGTGAAATAATAAACCATACACGCTACCAGGATCTTGACCGCCTGAAGGATATATTAGTCCGCTACCAGTCGCGCCTTGAATCGCAGGTAAAGCAGGACGGAATGGGCTACGCTTCCAGACGCCTTGCTTCATACTTTACAAAGGCCGGAAGCTTCAGGGAAGTTACGGGCGGCTTTGAATACTACTGGCTTATTTCGGACCTGGCAAAGAACTTTGACTCCAGGAAGAAAGAGATCAGCGAAAACCTGGCCAAGACGGCAGCACTTCTTTTCACAAAAGGAAATCTCATTGTAACTGTAACAGGTGCAAAGGAAGATTACCCAAGAGTTGCTGAAGGAATTGAAAAGTTCACAAAATCGCTTCCTGAAGGAAAGGCTGAATACAAGACCTGGACATTCAATATGTCAAAGAAGAATGAGGGCTTTACATCGGCTTCAAAAGTTCAGTTCGTTCTGCAGGGTTATGACTACAAGCAGCTTGGATATTCATGGAACGGAAAAATGAGAGTGCTGGATCAGGTGCTTTCAACCGATTATCTGCACAAGCGCTTAAGAGTTATTGGCGGAGCCTACGGCGGCTTTTCAAACTTTTCTCCTGAAGGAGGAATGTATCTGGCTTCTTACCGCGATCCCAATCTGAAGGAAACACTCGATAACTATATGGGAGCACCGGAATATCTGGATAAGTTTGAAGCAGACGACAAGGAGATGACACGTTTTATTATCGGCACTATTTCAAGAATAGACATGCCTCTGACCCCGTCGCAGAGGGGCAATACGGCAGTTAAATATTATCTTGAAAAGACAAAGCCTGAGGACCTGCAGAAAGAGCGCGATGAAGTGCTCTCTACAACAGTCCAGGATATACGTGAAATGAAAAAGCTGGTTTCAGACGTGGTTTCAAAGAAGACTTACTGCGTATACGGAAATGAGGAAAAGC
>JBLNAZ010000164.1:0-29586 GCA_050259615.1 Syntrophomonadaceae bacterium
CTTCATATGTTCCTGCTTATTTATGGTTAAATGCGCCATAATACCCCTTTATTAAAACATACTCTGAAATGAAAGGAAAGTCAAAGTCCGGAGGTAATCCAGCGCACAACCCGGTGCGGGAAAAGTAGTTTTTAATTAAACTCTTTCGGTAATTATTTTGTCTAATATGTAGATTGAATGAATAATGAAGTTAGTTTTAAGATGAGAGATGAAAGATTATGGCAGACAATAAAAAAATATCGCGCAAATTTATCATAATTTCAGCGGTTTCGCTCCTCATAATTGCCGCAGTTTCCTACTACCTGTTTGCTTCCGGTAAAAACGATAAGAACAGCTACAGGTTCGTTAAAGTGGAAAGAGGAAGCATTGAGTCGCTGGTCTCCAGTACAGGCGTTCTTAATCCCGTTATAACCGTGCAGGTGGGAAGCCAGGTTTCAGGCACAATTTCCAGGATTTTCGCGGATTTTAACCATAAGGTTAAAAAAGGCGATCTGATTGCCCTTATCGATACCACATTTCTTTCGGCTTCAGTCAGGGATGCACAGAGCAGCCTCGATAAGTCCCAGGCACAGTACAATCAGGCTCAAAGAGATCTGGACCGCATTAAAGTAATGGTTCAGAAAAACCTGGCGGCACAGACAGACCTTGAAACCGCGCAGTATAATTATGCCGTTGCCAGGGCAGGTGTCAAATCGGCACAGGCAAGCCTCGACAGGGCAAGGATCAACCTGAAATACGCTAAAATTACTGCTCCTATAAGCGGGACTGTCATAGCCAGAAACGTTGACGTCGGGCAGACAGTGGCAGCAAGCCTGCAGGCTCCGACACTCTTTCTGATTGCAAATGACTTGTCCCAGATGCAGATAATTGCAAACGTGGATGAAAGCGACATAGGCCAGATCAAGGAAGGGCAGAATGTAACCTTTACAGTTCAGGCCTACCCCGATAAATCGTTTGACGGAATAGTTAAACAGATCAGGCTCCAGCCTACAACTATACAAAACGTAGTGAATTATTCCGTGGTTGTAAATGTAAATAACGCCGAAGGCTACCTCATGCCCGGCATGACAGCCACACTGAACTTCCAGATTGCACATGCTGATAATGTGCTCAAAGTCTCAAATGCAGCACTGCGCTTAAGACCCACACCTGAAATGATTGCCCTGGTAAAATCCTCCTTCAGCCAGAACGCCGGAGGCAGAAAAGACTCTGCGGGACAGAGGCGGAATAACTCCACAGGGCAGAACAGTTCAACACAAAACGGCGCTCAGTACGGGAACGGACAATTCTCAGGCGGACAGAACGGGCAAAGACATAATTCGGCAATGCTGTGGTTTGTTGACGCCCAGGGTAAACTTGCCGCAGTGAGAGTTAAAACGGGCTTAAGCGACGGGCAGTTTACAGAAGTTAAGTCGGATAAGGTACAAGAAGGAATGGATGTAATTTCAGGAATTCTGTCGTCCTCTAACGAGACAGCTCAGTCCAGCCCGCTCCAGCAGAACAGAAATATAGGTGGTGCAGGAAGAAGAGGAGGGTTCTAAAAAATGAAATGGAACGATTTTATTCAGGTTGCAATCGGTTCTATTCTTAAGAACAAGATGCGCAGCCTTCTTACAATTTTAGGCATCATCATCGGCGTTGCCGCTGTAATTGTAATGGTTGCAATAGGCCAGGGCGCACAGGCAAGGGTTGAAGACCAGATTGCCGGACTCGGTACTAACCTTATAATTGTTTTCCCGGGCTCCGTACGCCAGGGCGGAGTCAGTATGGGCGGAGGCTCCAATACGCGTCTTACTCTTGAGGACGTGGATAAGCTAAAGACAAACACCACCCTCCTTGCCGGAGTCTCCCCAGTTATTAGAACACCCGGACAGGTGATCGGCGGCACCGGAAACTGGAATACTGCAACTATGGGAGTTTCTGCCGATTACCCGGAAATCAGGCAGTGGACTCTTTCTTCTGGCGATTTCTTTACTATAAATGATGTAAAAACAAACAGCAAAGTCGCCGTTATAGGCCAGACTATTGCCCAGAACCTGTTCCCCGACCAGGACCCCGTCGGCCAGATGATCAGGATACGCGAGGTTCCTTTTAAGATTATCGGCGTAATGACACCCAAAGGCCAGAATGCAATGGGACAGGACCAGGATGATATTATACTAGCCCCTTATACCACAGTCCAGAACCGCCTGAGCGGATTCAGAAATATCCAGCAGATACTCTGCAGCGCAGTATCACCGGATGCAATGAATGAGGCCCAGCAGGAAATTACTACTGTCTTAAGAGAAGCACATAAGATACAGCCGGGAGATGATGACGACTTTACAGTCAGAAATCAGACCGATATAGCAAATACGGCACAGGAGACAACCCGTGTGCTTACAATTCTCCTGGCCTCCATTGCCAGCGTTTCAATGATTGTAGGCGGCATCGGTATTATGAACATTATGCTGGTTTCAGTTACTGAACGGACACGTGAAATCGGCATCAGGCGCGCTATCGGTGCCAAAGGAAGCGACATACTCACCCAGTTCCTCTTTGAAGCCGTTGTTCTCAGCCTTGCCGGCGGAATTCTTGGAGTCCTCTTCGGCTTCATTGCAACACAGATTGTCAGCTTCTTCAGCGGATGGACTACTGTAATTTCGCCTTTTACTGTCTTTATGTCTTTCGGCTTTGCGGGTATGGTCGGCATTTTCTTCGGATTCTATCCGGCGCGCAAGGCATCCGGCCTTATTATTATAGACGCTTTAAGATACGACTAAAGCCCTGTAAATTCCCCGGCAATAAATTTTCAGTTGCCCCTTGTGGTTTTTATACTAAATTCTGACTAAGTTTTAGTTCAAAATTCAGTAAAAGAATCATCTGGGGCATATATGAAGAAACTTTCCGGTATACTTTTCCTTTCAATGCTTTTTTTCGGGTGCGGCTCAACAGGCACTCCGGTTAAAGACAGTATTAATGTCATTACTCCTGAACTGATGAACAAGCACATTTCATTCCTTGCCTCGGATTCCCTTAAAGGAAGAAAAACCCCGGGGCGGGATCTTGACAAGGCTGCATCCTACATTGCTGAAGAGTTTAAGCATTGCGGCCTAAGCCCGGTAAATGGAAGTTACTTTCAGACCGTTCACCTTGGCATAGTGGATCTGGGTAAGGATAACCGCCTAAGTATTAAAAAGTACGGGAAAGAACAATCCTTCAGCATCAAAACAGAATTTACACCGTTTGAAATGACCGGCAATAAGGAAGTCTCTTCTTCCGTTATATTTGCCGGCTATGGCATTACGGCTCCCGAGTTAAATTATGACGATTATAAGAACCTTAATGTAAATGGTGAGATTGTTCTCCTTTTGCGCCATGCCCCGCATGAAAACGATACGGCTTCACAGTTTTCTTCACCAAAAGCTCTTGAATACTCACAGGTAAGTTATAAAGTCCGGAATGCCATAAAGCACGGCGCCAAAGGTGTTATTATTGTAACTGATCCTTTAAACCATATGCTTTTAAGTCCCAGAGGATTTCCCTGGCCTTCGCTTTCAGCTTTTATTCCCAAAGACGCTCTTCCGGTTTCACTTTTAAGCCAGGAGGCAGATAAGGTTCCTGTGGTTCAGGCCGGCAAGGAAGTAATTGCCCTGCTTTTCGGATCTGTTGACAAGCTGAAGGAACTGCAGGAGAAAATTGACCGTGAGCTAGTTCCCTCCTCCTTTAAGATTGAAGGGACTTCTGTCAGTCTTAAAACCAGCACGGAAATAACAGAGACCCCGGCAAATAACGTGGCAGGATTCATGGAAGGATCTGACCTTTCACTTAAAAATGAGGTTGTTATTATAGGCGCTCATTATGACCACGTGGGATTTAAGAAAGACCATAAGCCGGGTGAGGATTATATATATAACGGCGCTGATGACAACGCATCCGGAACCAGCGGTGTTATGGCACTTGCAAAGGCCTTTTCTTCCCTGAAAACCAGACCTAAAAGAAGCATCCTTTTTATTACATTTGCAGGCGAGGAACTTGGTCTCCTCGGATCCAGGGCTTACACCGAAGCTCCCCTTTTCCCGCTGGAAAAGACCGCCGCCATGCTTAACATGGATATGATTGGGCGGAATGACCCTGATTCCCTCTATATAATTGGTTCTTCTGTATGCCCTCAGCTAAGTCAGATCAATAAAGAAGAAAACGAAAAAATAGGCTTTAAGCTTGGTTACAACATGGAAAAGTACCTGGGGTCGAGCGACCAGGAGCCTTTTATTAAAAAAGGTGTCCCTGCAATATTTTACCATACCGGAGAGACAAAAGATTATCACCACGTCAGCGATGAAATAAGTACAATCAATATGGAAAAGGCTGCAAGAATTTCACGACTTGTCTTTCTTACTGCCCTGAGGATTGCCGAAGAAAACAGTTATAACAGATCTTACTATCAACCAATTTCACACAAATAAACAGGAGACCATATGAAAAGGGCTTTGCCTTTTATTTTATCTGCGCTTTTTGTTCTTTCAATCATTGCCGGAAGCACTAACGCACAGGACAGCTATAAACTGAAGTATAACTTCGAAAAGGGGAAAACCTATCTTTTCCAGAACACAATGGATGGCAACTTCACGCAGGAAGCCATGGGTCGTGAAATGAAAATGAGTGTTAACGGCAGCTACACCGTAAGAGTTGTTGTCGACAATGTTAATGGCGGCAAAGCCGAACTGATCACTTCCCTCGATTCAGGAAAAATTTCCTCCAAAAACCCGATGAAAGATACTACAATATCTCTGGCCCCTTTTGCCGGTAAAAAAACCCGCATCAGAATGCTTGAGGACGGTACTGTAGAAAAGACAACGGTTATTGATTCAATTAAAATGCTTAACCTTTCGGGACTTACACAGAGTAATCTTATCCGCTTCGTGAAACTCCCGGCCGGGGAAGTCAAAGCCGGCGTTCCATGGACAACCACCACTACAGACACTGTGGATATAATGGGCTCAGGCAAGATGCTCAATACCGTTAACTCCACCTATACCATTGTCGGCAGGGAAAAAGTTCTTGGGCACGACTGTCTTAAGATGACCTATACAGGCGACGTAAAGAACAGCGGCCAGGCACAGATAATGGGAATGAGTTTTGTGCTTGAAGGTGCAGGTAAAATGTCGGGCAATTTATTCTTCGACCCGGTTATGGGAATGATAATAAAGAATGCTGGGAATACGGATAATGAAATGACTATGGCTGCCACAGGCCAGCAGAATATGATTATTCCAATTACCCAGTCCATTAAAACTTCCGTTTTCCTGGCAGAGTAATTTTCAGACAGCCTTAAACGTAAAAAACCTGCCCATGGGGCAGGTTTTCTTTTTTTTGCTTAATTTTAGTTCAAAGCCAGCAGGGGTTTATTTTCATCGGCTAAGGCTATTTCTTCAACCTTCAGCTTTAAGACCCCGGGCTTGATTATGCCGAGAGCCAGGGCAGCGCCCTTGGAAAGGTCGAGTTGTCTGCCGCCAATGTAAGGACCTCTGTCGTTAATTCTTACAATAACAGACTTCAGGTTTTTCGGATTTGTAAGTTTAAGCAGTGTCCCGAACTTAAAAGACTTATGGGCGGCTGTGAAAGCCATCTGGTTATAAATTTCACCGTTGGCTGTCATTTTGCCATGAAACCTTGGTCCATACCATGATGCGGTCATTCTTCCTTTGTCCAAGAACTGAATAAAAGAACTCTCCTGCTTTACAGCATTTTCGTTTTGTGTATTGTTGCTTAATTCTTTTATTCCAGCACTCTGACCGGTTTTGTTATCGCCGAGTTCATTTTTAATAATGGTAAATCCGACCAATAGTAACATAACCAACAGTACTAATGCTTTTGTAATCGATGTCAAATGTACCTCTCATCTCTTGTTATTTAATATCATCTATTATAAATAAACGTCATTTGTATCCGTGTTACAATCATATAGTATATGCGGGGGGCAGGCGAAACGTTTCCGGAATCTTCGACTATTGCAATATACATATTCGACTTTTAGGCATTCTGAAAAATTTTTTATTTTTTTTTGTACATCTTTGTAGATTAATTTTCCATATTATATAATTAGGCACCTTTCAGAACTCTTCCTGAAGTTTCCTCTCCTTAAGAGGCTGTCTTCCCGGCGGTTTCCCCTTTCAATCTATTCAGACGTATAAAATGTATATCTATATGTATATGAGTTAATTTTGAAGAAATAAGAGTAATGTATCTTTGATTAATTTTATTTAAATTATCCGGCAGCAAATATCATTTAATTTACGGAGAATTGATGGAAAGGAAAATCACAGCCTTTATCCCTTACAGCGGTAATGATTTTACCAGAAAGACAGTCGGCGACCTTCAGGCGTCTGGACTGGTGGACAAGTGCTATTTAATTGCAACCCAAAATGTTGAACAGGGCATCGAGGGATGCGAAATAATAAAAGTTGAGTCTCTTTTCAGCAGTGAAACTGTTTCACAGCTCAAGGAAAAATCCAACGCAGAGTATACCTTGTTTATAACACAGGATAACCTGATCGAATTCGGCCAGTTCGGAGTTGAAAGATTCCTCCACGTAGCCGAAGATACAGGTGCGGGCCTGGTTTATTCCGACTATTATGAAGTTAAAGAAGGAACCAGAACGGCACATCCTGTAATTGATTATCAGGTTGGCAGCATCAGAGACGATTTTAATTTTGGTTATGTATATTTCTTCAGCACTAAAGCCTTAAAACAGGTATTCAAAAAAACAAAATATCTGTACGCAGGACTCTACGACCTGAGACTTAAGATCTCCCAGAAGAACTCAATTATCCGCGTACCGGAATACCTCTACGCAACAATTGAAACAGACGTTCGCAAGACGGGTGAAAAACAGTTTGATTATGTAAACCCAAGAAACCGCGCAGTACAGGTTGAAATGGAAATTGCAGCTACAGACCACCTTAAGAAGGTTAAGGCTTACCTGAAACCGGAATTTAAGGAAATAGACCTCGCTTCAGGAAATTTCCAGTTTGAAGCTTCGGTTATTATTCCAGTAAAGAACAGGGTTAAAACTATTACAGAAGCGGTGGAATCTGTCCTGAGACAGAAGACCGACTTCCCTTTCAACTTAATTGTTGTTGATAACCATTCAAATGACGGTACAACTGAGGCTCTTAAAGAAATTGCTTCCAGGGACAGCAAGCTTATACATGTCATACCTGAAAGAGAAGATCTTGGAATCGGCGGATGCTGGAACCTGGGCGTTCATAACGAAAAATGCGGCCGCTTTGCCATACAGCTCGACAGCGACGATATGTACAAGGACGAAACCACAGTTCAGAGGGTTGTAGATAAGTTCAGGGAAGAAAAGTGCGCCATGGTTATCGGAAGTTACCAGATGACAAACTTTAAGCTTGAGGAAATTCCTCCCGGAATTATTGATCATAAGGAGTGGACACCGGATAATGGACGCAACAACGCCCTCAGAATCAACGGTCTCGGAGCGCCACGCGCTTTTTATACCCCGCTCTTAAGGGAAATCAAGGTTCCTAATGTAAGCTACGGCGAGGATTATGCACTCGGACTTGCCATTTCAAGGGAATACCAGATCGGCAGGATTTATGAACCGATTTACCTCTGCCGCCGCTGGGAAGGCAACTCCGATGCCGCTCTCGATATCAATAAGGCTAATACCTATAACCTGTACAAAGACAGAATCAGAACTATTGAACTTTTAGCCCGTCAGAGAAAAAATTCCCTATGAGAGAAACGACTATAATTAAAGATTCAGAATTACAACCATATATTTCTTCAGATGATCTGGCAGGCAAAGCGAAAGCTTTGCTTGCCCAGCAAAAAGATAGCTGGGATCTGCTCAGTAAGGGTTATAACAGCCTCGGCAGTGTTAAAGTTAAGACGTTCGAGTTCGATCATTTTAAGATAAACGTCCAGTTCAATCCGGGCAGAATCACATCATCCGCAGCCAAAGTGGATGAAAAATCAATTAAGGAAAGGAAATGCTTCCTCTGCCCCGATAACCTCCCTGAAGCCCAGAAAGGAATAATTTACAAGGATGACTATATTGTCCTCTGTAATCCATTTCCCATCTTCAATGAGCATTTTACACTCCCCAAAACGGTCCATGTGCCCCAGGAAATAAGAAGCTCATTTTCAGAGATGCTGGATTTTACGAAGGATTTAAGCCGCTACTATACGGTTTTCTATAACGGTCCCAAATGCGGCGCTTCGGCTCCCGACCACCTGCACTTTCAGGCCGGCGACAAGGCCTTTATGCCTATCGACAGCGAGTACAGTGAAATCAAGGAGAATCTGGGCCGTAAGATTATAGATTGTAACGGCTTACAGGTTTTTGCGGTTGATAAATACCCGGGGAAATTTCTTTCATTTGAGTCTTCAGACTGTGAAGCCCTCATAAAAGGCTTTAACGATTTTTACGGAATATTCAATGAAATTTCCAGCAGTGGAAGCGAAGAGCCAATGATGAACATTCTCTCATTTTATGAAAATGAAAGATGGCATGTTCTTGTATTCCCCCGCGCAAAGCATCGTCCGAGCTACTTCTTCATGGAAGGCGACGACAACATTCTTTTAAGTCCTGCCTCGGTGGATATGGGAGGAGTGCTGATAACTCCGCTTGAAAAAGACTTCAACAAGATCACTAAAGAAAACATTGTGGATATATTCAGGCAGGTAACATTGTCTGATGAGACTTTCGGTTTCATTGCCGGTAAGCTCGCCAAAATCTATTCTTAATTCTTTCTTTGGCAGAGAGGCTCCCCTCAAAGAGTCTCTCTGCCAAAACTTAACTTCTACTCCTGTTCTTCGTAAGAGATGTTGTACTTTTCCATAAAGCGGTAAACCGTAGCGCGTCCGATCTCAAGCTTTCTGGCTGCTTCAACAATATTGCCGTTTGTTATTTTAAGGGCGTGCCTTATGGCCTCTTCCTTCAGCTTATCGAAAGGAATTATCTGGTCGTCGCCGAAAATTAGCCCTGTAAGGCTCAGCGGAGAATTATTTTCCGCTGCCCTAATATTCAGCGGCAGGTCGCTCAAATCCATGAGTTCCGTTTCCGAAAGGATAATGCATCTTTCAACCGTATTTTCCAGCTCGCGGACATTTCCGGGCCAGTTATAGTCGTAAAGCAGTTTCATGGCGCGTTTGCTGAAACCCTTGCTGCTGCGCCCGAGCTTTTCATTAAATGTCTTTACAAAGTAATCTATAAGAGTAAGTATATCGCTTCTTCTTTCCCTTAGGGGAGGAATTACAATGGGAAATGAATTCAGCCTGTAGAAAAGGTCCTCGCGGAATTCCCTTCTTTCGACCGCGGCTCTCAAATCTACGTTTGTAGCCGATATGATTCTGACGTCAGTTTTTATAACCTCTGTACCGCCAACGCGTTCAAGCTCCTTCTGCTGTATGACCCTCAGTATCTTAGCCTGAAGCGACATCTGCATTTCGCCGATTTCATCCAGGAATATGGTGCCTTCGCTGGCCATTTCAAACTTTCCGATCTTCCTCTGGTAGGCACCAGTAAAAGAGCCCTTTTCGTGCCCGAAAAGCTCGCTTTCCAGAAGCTCTCTGGGAATTGATGCGCAGTTTACAACAACAAAAGGCCTGTCCTTTCTGATTCCGTTATAGTGTATGGCTCTTGCTATAAGTTCCTTTCCGGTGCCGCTTTCGCCGTGTATGAGGACCGTTATATCGTTATCCAGCACTTTGGAAACCATCTTAAAGACGTCCTGCATCTTAGTGTCTGAGGAAATGATGTTATCGAAGCTGTACTGTTTCTTTACGTCTTCCTTCAGGATTGTAAGCTCCCTCTCAAGGTCGTGGTTCCTGATGGCATTTTTAACTGCAGGTTCCAGTCGGTGTGTATCTATAGGTTTCGGGAAGTAATCGAACGCCCCGAGGCGCAGAGCCTCAACGGCCACTTCTATGCTTCCCTGGGCCGAAAGCATAATAACAGGTATATTTTCATTGAACTGCTTTACCCTTTTCAGTATCTCAATACCGTCTATATCAGGAAGCATAATATCCAGAAGAATAAGGTCGGGATTTACGGCAGAAAGCCTTTTGAGCATTTCCTGTCCGTTTTCAAATACTTCAACCCTGTACTTCCATTTATCCTTAACCCAGTAAGTCAGGAGTTTGGAAATTGCCTTTTCATCGTCAACTATAAATACCAGTTTTTCCAATTTTCCCTCGGTTAGTTACTCAACTTTTTAATTACTCAGTTTTATTATTCAGTTTTAGTTATTCTTTGGCAGTTTAATAATAAACGTAGTGCCCTTGTTTACTTCGCTTTGTACGGAAATAAGTCCTTTGTGCATATCGATGATCTGCTTAACCAGCCCGAGCCCAATTCCCGATCCGGGTATCTGCGTGCTGCCGGGACCTGCTGTTTTATAGAATTTCTGGAATATATTGGGCAGATCCCTTGCAGGAATTCCTGTTCCAGTATCACTTACAATAATTTCAAACTCTTTGAGAAAGTCCTGTGCAATAACTGTAATGCGTCCGTCCCTGCCGGTAAACTTAACTGCATTGCTTACCAGGTGAAGCACTACCTGAGGAATTCTCTCCCTGTCGGCAGAAATTATGACCGGATGTTCCGGAACCTCAAAATTAAGTGTTACACCCTTTTGCCTGACTTCTTCCTGCACGGAAACCGCAATGGACTCAAGGACCTCCACAATGTCGAATTCCGACTTAAAGATATCTAGCTTGCCGGCTTCCATTTTGGCAAAGTCGAGCACATTGTTAATCAGTTTAGCCAGGCGTTTACCCTCGCTTAAGATTATATTGCTGAATTCAGCAATCATTTCCCTCGGCATGTTCGGGTCGGAAGTTATTGTTTCCGAAAAACCGACCACTGAGGCAAGCGGGGTTCTGAGCTCATGTGAAATATTTGAAATAAAATCGCTTTTAAGCTTGTTCAGTTCTTCAAGAACCGAGACCTGCTGTTTTGCACGGTCGCGTTCAATTGAAATAAGCCTGTTGGCTTCGATAAATCTGGAATTTAACTCTCTTAATTTTTCCTCGTCCTTACGGCGCTGCGTAATATCGCGCCCTATGCCTAGCATTCCCGTGATATCGCCGCTGTTCTGTGTAGGGCGGCACTGGACCTCAAAAAATATCTCCTTGCCGTATTTATCTATAAAAGCGGCATCGAAGGATACCACCTTGTCGGACTTTAGTATCTGTCTGAATGCAATGGCAATTTCAGCTTTATGCTCGTCGCTTATAAACTCCAGGAAATGGCGGCCCAGCATCTCTTCAGATTTATAGCCCAAGGCCAGTGCGCCGTAATTATTGACCATCAGAAAGTAGCCCGAGCTGTCGAGATTAAATATAAGGTCATTTGCCGTTTCAATTAAGAGGCGGAACCGTTCTTCGGATTTCTCCAGTCTTAACTGAGTTTCCTTTTCACGCGTAATATCGCTTACCACGCCGTCAATTCTTACGATCTCGTTGTCTTTTACTACGGGGAAGCCTGAATTCCGCAAAAAATGGGTTTTTCCCAGGCTGTCTTTTACCTGGTATTCGACCGTTGCACCAGAGCCCCGGCGCAGCTGGCTGACAAATTCCCTATACTTGTAAAAGTACCTTGGATCTATGCGCCTGATGAATTTTCCGGGATTCCTCATGAATTCCGCGGGGCAATAGCCCAGTATCTTCTGTACAGCATCGGTAATGAAAAGGTACTTCTCCCCTTTCACATCAGTGGAATAGATTATGGCTTCTATGTTCCCGGCAGCTTCAACCAGCGACTGCTTTATGCTCTTAAGGCCTGCAACTTCTATATATTCTGAAAGAAAGTCCTCAAGCAGCCTTATATTATCCATCCTGGAAGAGTTGTAGAATCTATTCTTTTCCGAAAGGAGCACCAGGAAGAAAGAATCCGCGTTTTCAGTCCGCTTGTCCAATTTTTTAATATGTACAGATCTGATGCCGGCGTTTTTTGAGAGTTCCTTAAAAGAATCCCACTTTCCCGCATTTGCAAGTTCCTTTTCAGTGGACCTGTTTATATCCAGATTAAGCTCATTGTAAAGGCTTTCGTCGCCGGCTCCTGTAAATACGGCAATGCCGGGCGCGGTTTCGTCACCCTTCAGCAAATAAGCTATTCTGCTGCCGCTTACATTAGCAATCAGCTGAATTATGTTTGATATTTTTGTCTGCATAAAATTGGAAAAGTTCAACTGAAAATATCGCGTTTTTATTAGAAATTCAATGCCGTAACGAAAACAGTCGAATTATTTTCAGAAACCGTACACTAATAAATAAAAACCGGCAGGTTTAAACCGCCTTTTATCCCCTCTTAATGGTGAATGGACAAGAATTAAAAAGCAGGAAATATGTACAGCATTTTCAAGGATAACTTATCCTTTTTAAATATATTTTTTACACATGCCACTAAATTACTATTCTTTAATATTGACATTTCGCAAAAATTCCTGTAATATTTGAACAGTCTACGAGCTCTTCAATTACGACGTAATATCCTGTTCATATAAATTAAATTATTAACATTTCAGAGGGAAAAAAAATGGATAATGCGACATTAGTTCTTAATGGAAAGGAGTTCCAGCTCCCGGTAACAGTAGGAACAGAAGGTGAGGTTGGAATCGACATTACGACTTTAAGGTCTAAGAGTGGTGCAATTACGCTGGATTCAGGTTACGGTAACACGGGTTCCTGTGAGAGTTCAATTACTTTTATCGACGGTGAGAAAGGAATACTGCAGTACCGCGGTTATCCGATTGAGGAGCTGGCTGCAAAGAGCAATTTTCTTGAGGTTTCTTATCTTTTAATTTTCGGTCACCTGCCCACCAGGGAAGAGCTTGACAAATTTAATTACGACCTTACACATCATAGTCTGCTCCGCGAGGATATGAAGAAATTCTACGAAGGGTATCCTGCAGCAGCGCATCCTATGGGTGTACTCAGCTCTATGGTAGTATCATTGTCTGCTTATTATCCCGACACAGTAGAAGAACGCTACAAAAACATCATCCGCCTGCTTGCAAAGTTAAAGACAATTGCAGCTTTCTCCTATAAGAAATCTGTAGGCCAGCCTTACATTTATCCGCGCAACGACCTGAGTTTTGCGGGTGATCTTCTGCATATGATGTTTGCAGTTCCTTCAGAGGAATATGAAGTGCATCAGGAAGTTGCCGAAGCGCTGGATCTCCTTTTAATTCTGCACGCGGACCACGAACAGAACTGCAGCACATCTACAGTCAGAATGGTCGGCAGCAGCGAAGCCAATCTTTTCGCAACAATTTCCGCCGGTATATGCGCACTCTGGGGCAAACTGCACGGCGGTGCAAACCAGCACGTAATTGAAATGCTGCAGAAGATTCAGAATGACGGCGGCGATTACAAGAAATTTGTTAATATGGCAAAGGACAAAAATTCAGGCTTCAAGCTCATGGGCTTTGGACACAGAGTCTATAAGAATTTTGATCCCAGGGCAAAGATACTCAAAGAAGCTGCCGAGAAGGTATTAAACAAGCTGGGTGTAAACGACCCTCTGCTCGACATTGCAATGAACCTAGAAAGAGTAGCTTTGGAAGACAGCTATTTTGTTGAACGCAAGCTGTATCCTAACGTCGATTTCTACAGCGGCATCATTTACCGTGCAATGGGAATTCCGACTGAAATGTTTACTGTAATGTTTGCGCTTGGAAGGCTCCCGGGCTGGATAGCACAGTGGAAAGAGATGAGGGAAGATCCCACAGTCAGGATTTACCGTCCCCGTCAGATTTACACGGGCTGCACAAAGCGCGAGTATGTTTCCATAGGCCAGCGCAAAACAGTTGAAGCAAAATAATTTCCGAAAGGGTAAATTATCAAAAAGCCCGGATTCAAATTCCGGGTTTTTTGTTTTAAAAATATCCCCGTAGCCCAATTGCGCCACATATAATTTTGCATCATCAACTTTCCGGTACTAGCTAAGGGTGTTGACATTCTGAGCATTTGCATCTATACTTCAGTATATCACGATGTGAGAGACTCTGCTGCTTCCGGAGTGAATTATTTTGAGAGGATAATTGTTTGGGAATTATAAATATTAGGCGGTATGCAGCAAAGGAAAATAGGATAAAAAAATAATCATTCCTTATATAATTGATCGTGATAGCGGGGATAATGTCTGTGGAAAAAAAAGCCTGCATACTGCTTAAAGCTCGGCATTATCCCCGCTATTTATTTTAAATGATAAGGCTACTCGAACTCAATTAAGAGCTCGCCTTTTGCCACCTGTCTGCCCGGCTTAACATTTACCGATTTTATAACCCCGTCAAAAGGAGCCTTGATGGAATTTTTCATCTTCATTGCTTCAAGCACAAGCATGCCCTGATCGCGTTTTACATGCTGGCCTTTATTCACGGTTACATCCAGTATTACTCCCGGAATTACGGCGCATATTTTCTTGGGATCTTTAGGAACAAAAGTTTTCCTGCCTGTAAATTTTGTAGTCAGCTTTGTCTGGTAAACTGTATCGTCCACCACTATTTTCTGCAGATCTTTATTATTGTCATTCATATTAAAATGGAGGTATCCCGTGTTTTTTGTTAGGTCTGGTTTCTTCTTTATTTGCTGAAACCTTCAGCGCGTATATGAGGGCGTCCCTGGTTTCAAAAGGATTAATTACTGAGTCGACGTGTCCGTTTGCCGCAGCCACATAAGGATTGGCAAACTTCTCGCTGTATTCCTGTACTTTCTGTTTTCTTACTGCATCTGGATCTTTGGCTGCTGCAATTTCGCCCCTGAATATAATATTTGCTGCGCCTTCAGGACCCATAACTGCAATTTCAGCCGTCGGCCATGCGAAGACAAAATCGGCACCCAGGTGGCGTGAGCACATTGCAATGTAACCGCCGCCATAAGCCTTGCGCAGTATGACAGTAATTTTTGGAACTGAAGCCTCGCTGTATGCATAAAGGATCTTGGCTCCATGACGGATAACGCCCGCATGTTCCTGGTCCACTCCCGGCAGATAGCCCGGAAGATCGACGAGCGTAACAAGAGGAATATTAAAAGCGTCGCAGTAGCGTATAAAACGTGCGGCCTTGTCTGAAGAATCAACATCAAGTACGCCTGCAAGCACGAGCGGCTGGTTGCCTACAATACCAACTGTTTCACCGTTAAGTCTTGCAAATCCAATTACAATATTCGATGCCCATCTTTCCTGTATTTCAAAGAAATCCGAATCGTCGCAGATTGATTTAATGATGTCGCGGATATCGTAAGGCTTTGTTGCTTCTGCAGGAATTATGCGTTCAACATCGAACTGGGACTTTGGAAGCTTTGGTGTAATTGCAGGAGCCTTTTCCCTGTTGCTCCATGGGATGTATGACATAAGGCGCTTTATCTGTTCGAAGCATTCCATTTCGCTTTCAGCGTAGAAGTGGGCATTACCCGTAATTTCCGTCTGAACACGCGCGCCACCGAGATCTTCCATTGAGATCTCTTCGCCCAGTACGGTCTTAATTACTTCGGGACCGGTAATGAACATTTTGGAAATTTTATCCACTACAAAAACAAAGTCTGTAAGTGCAGGTGAATAAACCGCACCGCCGGCGCAGGGGCCGAGAATAACTGAGATCTGGGGAATGATGCCTGAGGCCAGAGTATTCCTGTAGAAAATTTCACCGTATCCTGCGAGCGAATTAACGCCTTCCTGAATGCGTGCCCCGCCTGAGTCGTTGATACCGATAAGAGGAATCCCCATTTTCACCGCATGGTCCATTACCTTTGTAATCTTTCTTGCGTGCATAAGGCCAAGCGATCCTCCGGCAACGGTAAAATCCTGTGCGAATACGCTAACAGGACGCGTATGAATTGAGCCGATACCCGTAATAACGCCGTCGGCCGGAAGCTGTTTCTTATCCATATCAAAATCTTCGCATTTGTGCTCGACGAAAAGGTCGGTTTCATGGAAGCTGTTCGGGTCGAGTAATACTTTAAGTCTTTCACGGGCTGGCAGTTTCCCCATTGCCACCTGTTTCTGTAAGGCCTTTTCGCCGCCCCCGGTACTGATTTTTTCTTTTTTGGTGAAGAGTTCAATTAATTTACTTTTTAATGACACTATATTTTCCTTTAAAGATGTGAAATAACTGCATTATATTAATTGCGACACTAATGTCCACAAATAATCAACTACAAAGATAATAAAATTCCGGTGAAATAATAAATAGTTGTGTGGCATAAATGAAAACACCTCTAAAAGGGTTCAAAAATAAAAAAAAGGGGGAAAAAGCCTGATGCCCGGGCTGCAAAGATAGAGGAAAATACGCAACCAACTCCAGAGTTCCAGAGGGACGATTTGTCTGTAGAAGGGAATGGGGTTGGGTCTTCATCCTTTTCTACAGGCAAGTCGCCTCTTCCGAGGCTCTTTTATGAAGGTGATAATTTAGTAGAAGGGAGTAAGCAACAGGTGCCATGAATTCCTCATGGCACCTGCAAAAAGAAAACTAACCTCTTTTGGGCCTGTAAAGGTGTGTGCTGGTGCCGAAGAAGACTTCGGCGGATTCCATTACGGTTTCTGACAAAGTAGGATGCGGATGGATGCTTAATGCAATGTCTTTTGCTACAGCTGCCATTTCAACTGCCAGAACGCCTTCGGCTATCATTTCACCTGCACCGGGACCAACTATTCCCATACCCAGTATTCTTTCTGTCTTGGGATCTATGAGCAGTTTAGTCGTTCCGTCGCTTCTGTCGAGCGTTACAGCACGTCCTGAAGCTGCCCATGGGAAACGGGCCACTTTAACTTCAATGCCCTTTTCCCTGGCTTCTGTTTCCGTTAGGCCGCACCATGCAAGCTCGGGATCTGTAAAAATCACTGCCGGAATTGCTGCGGGGCGGAATTCAACGTTGTGACCTGCAATTACTTCAACAGCAACTCTGCCCTCGTGCGAAGCCTTATGAGCAAGCATCGGGTTACCTACAACGTCGCCAATAGCATAAATTGTAGGCTCTGCAGTCTGCATCTGCGAATTTACTTTTATAAATCCCTTCTCAACTTCAACTTTTGTATTTTCAAGTCCGAAGCCTTTTGTGTTCGGAGTACGCCCGATTGAAACGAGCACTTTTTCAAATACCTGCTCTTTTTCCTGAACTGACTCGCCTTCAAATGTAACCTTGATACCGCTGCCAACGTCTTCCATCTTCACAACCTTGGTGCTCAGCATGATGGATTTCATCACCGGCTGAAGTGATTTTGCAAGTATGTTAACCATATCGCGGTCGGCTCCGGGCAAGAGCCCCGGTGTCATTTCAACTACTGAAACCTCGGTGCCGAGTGCGGCATAGACAGAACCAAGTTCAAGTCCAATGTATCCGCCTCCAACTACGAGCATATTCTTTGGAATATCCTTAAGCGCAAGTGCGCCCGATGAATCAATGACGCGCGGAGAGTCGAGCATTAAAGAAGGTATCTGTGCGGGGCGTGAGCCTGTGCAGATAATCAGCTTCTCAAAATTAAGCTCCTCTTTTCCGCCTTCCATTTTTTCAATTTCAAGCGTTGTAGGGTTGAGTATTGTTGCCCTGCCCTGAATGTAGTTTACTTTCCTCTGTTTGGAAAGAACGCCCAGGCCGCCGGTAAGTTTTCCAACAACACCTTCCTTCCAGCTTCTAAGCTTATCCAGGTTTATTTTCGGGCTGTCGAATTCAATTCCCCAGTTAGCCGAATGTTTTGTTTCGTTAATCAGTTTTGAAACGTGCAGAAGCGCTTTTGAAGGGATGCATCCGCGGTAGAGGCATACTCCGCCGGGGTTTTTCTCCGTATCGATCAGTGTAACCTGCATTCCAAGGTCGGCAGCAAGAAATGCCGCGGCATAGCCGCCAGGGCCGGCTCCAAGAACTGCAAGCTGGGTCTTATTTGCCATACTAATTAAACTCCAAAAAAATTAAAACTTTAATGAATTTTCACGCTAAATTTATGATATAATAATGTAAGTGCAAAAAATATTTTTGCGATGATCTCAAAACCATCCACCAAAGGTGGATTACATTCTTTTAACACATATAAAACCACTGACGTGGTTTGGAAATGATTGTTGATTTTCTTCCCCAGGGTTCTGGCCTCCCGCCAAGGCGGGGGCAGGCGAACCCTGGGCTACAAATATGGAACCGCTCCGCGGTTCATTAAACATAATAATCTCTCATATATATGTGTTCCCCAACCGGGGCACATATTTTATTTTCCTTATCCTTCGAGCGCCATCAGGAACGGCTGCTCTATGGCGCCTACAACCCATCTTAGGAAACGTGCACCGTCGGCACCGTCAATTATCCTGTGGTCGTAGGATAAGGACAGAGGCAGCATCATGCGGGGCTCAAACTTTCCGTCCCTGTAAACCTGCTCGTATTGGCCGCGCGAGACGCCGAGTATTGCAACCTCGGGCGCATTAACGATAGGTGAAAAATATGTTCCGCCTATTCCGCCCAGATTGGTTATTGTAAAGCATCCGCCCTGCATTTCTTCAAGTGAAAGCTTTTTGTTTCTTGCTTTCTCGGCAGCCTGGTTCAGTTCCACGGCAAGCTCAACGATATTCTTTTTATCCACATCCTTTATTACAGGAACCAACAGTCCGCGGTCTGTATCCACGGCAACACCGATGTGGTAATACTTCTTATAGATAACCGAGCTGTTAGCCATGTCAACGCTTGAATTAAACTGCGGGAAAGCCTTGAGTGCTGCAGCAACAACCTTAAGAAGAACTGCTGTAACTGTAAGTTTGCCTCCCTGCTTTTCTGCATGCGAGCCGTACATTTTCCTCAGGCGTTCGAGCTCTGTAATATCGGCCTTGTCGAACTGCGTTACGTGAGGCACGGTTGCCCATGCATAGCTCAGGTGTTCGGCAGTCTTGCGGCGTATATTGCTCATTTCCTGTTTTTCAATCTTGCCCCACTTGCTGAAGTCCGGAAGCGGTTCCATGATTATACCCGCAACTGCGGCACCCGCCGGAGCCTGTTTTCTCTGCTCCTTGCCTGCCGTTTCACGCGCATGGGTTTTAACGTCTGTTATGGATATGCGCCCGCCGGGACCTGTGCCAGCTACTTCATTTATATTTACGCCTATTTCACGCGCAAAGCGCCTAACAGTAGGGGCTGCAGGTGCAAGCTTGCTTGGGTCGATTGGAGGCCTGTCTTCCATGATATAAGTTTTTCTGGGGGGCTGGCCTGCAATGACTTCGGTGTCGGGCTTTTTCCCTGCTTCAGAAGCCGGAGCCTCAGCCTTCGGAGCCTGAGTTGGAGTTACCTGTTCTGGCTGAACATGTGCTCCGCCTTTTTCAGATTCCTCCTGGCGTTTATTCATTTCGAGCTGCTGCTGTGCCCTTTTGGAGCCTTCAGCTGCTTTTACTGTAAAGATAACCTGCCCCACGCTGGCTTTTTCACCCGCCTTTACAAAGACTTCTTCAACTTCGCCTTCAATATCCGAAGGGACTTCAATTGTGGCCTTATCGGTTTCGATTTCCAGGATCACCTGGTCCTTCTTTATCTTGTCGCCCGGGGAAACCTTAACCTGCAGAACGTCAGCCGCGCCTATATTTTCGCCCAGTTCAGGCAGCTTGAATTCCACGGTGCTACCGCCCTTGGATTCCTCTTCAGGTTCAATTGTTGCCTGAGCCTTAACTTCTTCTTTCTTTTCAGCCTTTGGAGCCTGAGCAGTCCGGGCTTCCGTCTTCTTTTCTTCTTTAGGAGCCTGCTTTTCTTGCTGAGCTCCCCCTTCTTCCTCAACTGTAAAAATTACCTGCCCTACTTTTGCCTTATCTCCTGCTTTAATATTTACCTGTTTAACCACGCCGCTGATTGTAGAGGGCACTTCAATAGTGGCTTTATCGGTTTCAATTTCAAGCACGGTCTGATCTGCCTTAACATGATCCCCGGCCTTGATGAGCACCTGCAGTACGTCTGCAGAGGCTATATTTTCCCCCAATTCTGGAAGTAAAAATTCTTTTGCCATTGTTAAATCCGTATTTATTTCATCAATATTTAGAGTTAAAGGGGCGTGCCGTATGATGCAGCCGCCCCTTTTTAAGAGTTTTCAGTGGTTCAATGTTTTATTGGTGCAAAGGGTTCTTTTTATCGGGATTAATGCCGAGATCCTTAATTGCTTTTGAAACCACACCGGGCTTTATCTTTTTATCATTAGCCAGAGCCATCAGTGCTGCAAGCACAATATACCTTGCATCAACCTCAAAGAAGTTACGCAGCCCTTCCCTGTCCTCGCTTCTTCCGAAGCCGAATGTACCAAGGGTATTTATTGGTCTGGGCAGATACTTTGAAATTGAGTCCGCCAGGATCTGCACATAATCTGAAGCAGATACAAATACGCCTTCTTCGTTCTGCAGCTGTTCTGTAACATAAGGCACCTTCTTGGGCTGTTCGGGGTGCAGCATATTCCATCTTGTTGTATCCATAGCATCTAAATGCAGAAGCTTGTAGCTTGTAACGCTCCATGCATCGGCAGCCACGTTGTATTTTTCCTCGAGTATTTCGCGTGCTTTGAGTACCTCATTCATAATGGCGCCGCTTCCGAAGAGGTGGGCTCTTGCTTTTTTATCCTTCTTGTCAGAGGCCTTAAAGCGGTACATTCCTTTAAGAATTCCTTCCTTAACGCCTTCGGGCATGGGGGGCTGAACGTAGTTTTCATTCATTACTGTGATGTAATAATAAATACTTTCGTTCTCCTCATACATTCTTCTTATTCCGTCGCGTATGATGACTGCAATTTCATATGCAAACGCAGGATCGTATGTCACGCAGTTCGGAATTGTATAGGAAAGGAGCTGGCTGTTGCCGTCCTGGTGCTGAAGTCCCTCGCCTGCAAGCGTCGTGCGGCCTGCAGTTCCGCCGATCATAAAGCCTTTCGCTCTCATATCTCCTGCAGCCCACGTAAGGTCGCCGACTCTCTGGAAGCCGAACATGGAATAATAAACAAAGAATGGGATCATATTTATTCCGTGTGTGGCGTATGCAGTGGCAGCAGTAATAAATGATGCCATTGAGCCGGCTTCAGTAATACCTTCCTCAAGTATCTGTCCGTCGACAGCTTCCTTGTAGTAAAGGAGGCTTGCCTTGTCAACCGGTTCATAGAGCTGTCCCGCGTGGGAGTAAATGCCTATCTGTCTGAACAAAGCTTCCATACCAAACGTACGTGCTTCATCGGGCACAATAGGGACGATCAGTTTCCCTAAGTCCTTATCCTTTAATAGCTTAGTCAGTATTCTTACAAAAACCATTGTAGTTGAAGCCTCGCGCCCTTCAGTTCCGGCATAGAACTCCTCAAAGAGTTCTTCAGGAGGAGTCTTCAGGGGTTTTGCCCTAACAACTCTTTTAGGCAGGTAGCCTCCCAGTTCCTTGCGTCTTTCCTGAATATACTTCATTTCGGGACTGTCGTCTGGCGGTCTGTAGAAAGGTGCCTCAGCCACCTGGTCATCCGAGATCGGGATGCCGAAGCGTGTGCGGAATATTCTCAGTTCGTCCTCGTTTAATTTTTTCTGCTGGTGAGTAATATTCTTTCCCTCACCGGCTTCCCCAAGTCCGTAGCCTTTAATTGTCCTGGCAAGAATGACAGTCGGGCAGCCCTTATTTTCAACAGCTGCTTTAAAAGCTGCATAGACCTTTTCAGGATCGTGTCCCCCGAGTCTCATCTTTGCTATCTGTTCATCTGAGAGGTTCTTAACCATTTCTTTAAGTTCGGGGTACTTGCCCCAGAAATGCTCGCGTATATAGTCTCCACCTTCCACAGAAAACTTCTGGCTTTCGCCGTCTATCATTTCATTCATGCGTTTGATGAGGAGTCCGCTTTTATCCTTTTCAAGGAACGGATCCCAGTCATCTCCCCATATAACTTTAATTACGTTCCAGCCCACACCGCGGAAGCTTGCTTCAAGCTCCTGCATAATGCTGCCGTTACCTCTAACAGGACCGTCGAGCCTCTGGAGGTTGCAGTTAATAACGAATATGAGGTTATCGAGTTTCTCCCTTGCGGCAAGCGATATAGCGCCTAATGTTTCAGGTTCGTCTGTCTCGCCGTCGCCTAAGAAAGCCCATACCTTTGTGCCGTTCATTTTCTTCAGGCCGCGGTCCTCTAAATAACGGTTAAATCTTGCCTGGTAGATTGCCATAATGGGGCCTAAGCCCATGGATACGGTCGGGAATTCCCAGAAGTCGGGCATAAGCCACGGGTGGGGGTATGAAGAAAGTCCACCGCCGGGCTTAGTTTCGCGTCTGAAGTTTTTCATTTTCTCTTCTGAAATTCTTCCTTCCAGAAATGCCCTGGCGTAGAAGCCGGGTGAGGCGTGCCCCTGGAAGAATACCTGATCGCCGTCGGTGTCGCCGTCTTTACCCTTAAAGAAGTGGTTAAAGCCTATTTCGTAGAGTGTTGCCGCCGAAGCGTAGGTGGATATATGGCCTCCTATGCCGTGAGACTCCCTGTTGGCTCTTACAACCATTGCCATGGCGTTCCATCTTATAAGGCTTTTAATTCTTCTTTCAATTTCCCTGCTTCCGGGAAAAGGCGGCTGTTTATCGTGCGGTATTGTATTTATATAAGGTGTATTAGCTGTAAAAGGTATTTTTACATCGTGTTTTCTTGCGTATAGCTGCAGGTCTGTCAGCAGTTCCCGGACCCTCTCAGGTCCGCTATGATAAAGTACATAATCTAAGGATTCCAGCCATTCCCTGGTTTCAATGGCGGCCAGATCCTTTTCCTGAGTATTGTTTCCGTCCATTACTCATAATCCTTATTGTCGTTAGTTTAAAGAAATGAATTTAGTAACACAGATAAAGGGTTTTGTTTTGCCCCATTTTTCTGATATCTTCTTATTATAACGTTTTTAAGGTGGAAATGCAAAAACCTAAGTCAAAAAACTATACTTTTTTGTCAATATTCCCATCATTCCTTAACTGCAGACGGTCGAAATAAGTATCGGGCGGGTTAACAATTTTTTCAACCTTTCTGCAGAAGTTAATGAGGAATTCAAAAACTTTCTCAGGACTTTCGAAGAGGTTCGGAATTAATAGTCTTAAGATATCCTTCTGCTGGCTGAATTTAATCTCGTTCTGGTAATTATCCATTATAAAGCGCATGAGCTCGGTAAACTTCGTTTTATAGTAATCCTCGTTCTCACCTTTAGGCAGAATAAGCATAATATTTTTCTGCTGTATGATTATTCTTTCGAAGAGAGCATAGGATGCATAGTACTTGAGCACTGACATTGCAATAAGCCTTTTTACAAGCACAGGAAGCTTGCCGAAGCGGTCCTCAATTTCCTCTTTTATTTCCTCTATCTCTTCCAGGTTCTTGATCGAGAAGAGCGCTGTATAGAAGCTGAGCCTGTCGGCCTGATCGGGCATAAAAGCCTTGGGTATGCCGACTTCAAAATAAGTATCGATAGTGGTATCGGTTTTCATTCTCTGTCTGGGCAGGTTCTTGAACACTTCCTGGAATTCCAGGCGTTTAAGTTCTTCGACGGCCTCATCCAGGAGTTTCACGTACATATCGAAGCCTACAGTATCAATAAATCCTGTCTGTTCGGTTCCCAGCAGGTTGCCCGCTCCCCTGATCTCAAGGTCGCGCATTGAAAGGTTAAAGCCGGCGCCGACGTCTGTAAACTCCTCAATTGCCTGAAGGCGTCTTATGGCATTTTTATTAATCGATTTCATTGAGGGCACGAGCAGATAGGCATATGCCTGGCGGTCGGAGCGTCCTACTCTTCCCCTCAACTGGTGCAGTTCTGCAAGGCCGAAGCGGTCGGCGCGGTTAATAATGATGGTATTAACGTTTGGAATATCAATTCCCGATTCAATAATTTTTGTTGCAAGGAGCACGTCGTACTTTTTATTTAAGAAATCGTAAATGACGTTTTCTAGCTGAAGGGGTTTCATCTGTCCGTGCGCAACTGCTATTCTGATTTCTGGTATATACTTTCTGATATATTCGGCTATTTTTTCAATAGACTGCACCCTGTCGTGCACAAAATAAACCTGGCCGTTTCTTTTCATTTCGGTTAAAATCCACTCGCGGATCTTCATAATGTCGAAGGTCTGAACGTGAGTGTAAATAGGCTGGCGGTTTGGCGGCGGAGTAGAAATAATGGAAAGGTCTCGGGCCCCAAGTAAAGAAAAGTTCAGTGTTCTTGGGATTGGTGTTGCAGTAAGCGTAAGTGTATCCACATTCAGCTTAAAGTTTCTGAGCTTTTCTTTTGCCATTACGCCGAAGCGGTGTTCCTCATCTATAATAAGAAGCCCAAGGTCGCGGAACTTCACGTCCTGCGACAAAAGCCTGTGTGTTCCGATAACAATATCAACTTTGCCTTCTTCAACATTCTTCAGGATCTCTTTCTGCTTCTGTTTAGTCTGGAAGCGCGAGAGTCCCTCAACCTTAACGGGGAACTGCGAAAGCCTGTCCTTAAACGTGTTCATGTGCTGTTCGGCAAGGATAGTTGTAGGCACAAGAAGGGCAGTCTGCTTTCCGTCGTTGGCGGCTTTGAAAGCGGCACGCACTGCGATCTCTGTTTTTCCGAATCCCACGTCGCCGCAGACGAGGCGGTCCATGGGGCTTTCAGACTGCATGTCAGTTTTTACCTCTTCAGTTACCCTTGCCTGGTCGGGTGTATCCTCGTAGAAGAACGAAGCTTCAAGCTCCCTCTGCCAAATGGTATCGGCATTAAAGGAGTGGCCTCTGAGGGCTTTGCGTTTTGCATAGAGGATAATAAGCTCCCTGGCAGCTTCTTTAATTCTTTTCTTGACTTTTTTCTTTGCAGATTCCCACTCGCCGCTTCCAAGCGCAGAGAGTTTTGGCTCCTCGTTATCCTTGGAAGAAAATTTCTTTACGAGATGGAAATAGTTAAGGTTAACGTAAACCTTTCCCCCTTCGGCATAAAGTATTTTAATGCTTTCCTGGCTCACGTCGCCGATCTTAATTACCTCAAGTCCGTCGTACTTGCCAATTCCATAAGTCTCGTGCACAACAAAGTCGCCTCTTTTAATTGAAGCAAATTCCTTTGCGCGCGACTTTCTAACCTTCTGGCGCGAAGATATTTTTGTTCTGTAAGGCTTATTAAATATCTGGTAATCTGTCAGTATGAGTATCTTATCGTTTCTTAAAATAAACCCTCTTCTTATGGCAAGAGTCTCAATTTTAATTTTGCCCGCTTCAATCAGTTCGGCAAGTTCCGGCTTAAAGTCGCTTAAAAGGTCCTGCAGCCTTTTACTCTGGAAGTCATTTTCCGAAGTAATAATTATTCTGAAGCCGCGGTTTGAGTAGTCCTGCAGCGTATTAAAAAGGAGTTCAAAGTTGCTGTTTACAGAAGGAGCCTCAGTAAGGTCGAGGCGGATCTTCTCAGGGGAATCGTCGAACGGATCTTCAATTATCCAGTGTGCATTTTTCTTAAAGAGTTCTTCACCTGTCAGGCTATCGTCCAGCGCGAGGTCATTTTTCTTATCCGGCGTATTTTCGGGATATTCGCCGCTGTCCTCAAGTAAAAGCTCTTTTGCCAGTTCCTCATCCTCAATTACAGCCGGTTTTTCAGCTGGCACCGGTTTTTCCTTCAGGTCAAAAATCCTGTTAAGGTCGAACTTTGATGCAAGGACCAGGGGATTAACGAGGAAGTCGAATATGTCGGAAGGCAGTCCGGTGTTACTTTCAGAAAGATTCCCTGCAACCGTAATTGTATCCACAAGATCAGACGACCTCTGGCTTTCAGGGTCGAAATGCCTGATGGATTCCAGGAAATCGCCGTCAAATTCAAGTCGTGCCGGGTTAGCCTCGCTGTAGGACCAGAAGTCGATTATTGAGCCGCGCACAGAATAATCGCCGGCATTTTCAACAAATTTAACTTTTGTATAATTAAGGAGGTTAAAGTATTCAATGAGTTCTTCATAGCTGATTTCGCCGCCGGGGCGGAGTGCGGTTGTATTTTTAGAAAACTGGTTTTTTGCCGGGAGTTTCACCCTCAGAAGCTCATAGGTTGAAAGGAGTATAAAATTTCCGCGGTTTTGTATCTGAGTCAGTTTTTCCTGCAGAATTTCGAAGGTAATCTCATCTATAACTATTGTAGAATCCCCGAGGCCGAGGATGTTCAGTTCCACCTTAATTTCATTTACCGTCTGCACGTCGGGCAGAAGGACGAAAATCTGCTGAAATTCAGGTTCAGCCAGTTTAACAAAGAGGGTACGTGCCGATCCGGAAAGCGGAGAAACGTAAACGGGTGCAGGTTTGCCTGCTGAAGCCGCTTTTTTCAGCTGTTTTATAGATTCAGAACGGTTAAACAGTTCAATTAGAGACAAACTCATACTTTTGAGGTATTATGAATAAAATGACTTATTAAAATAATGATAAAACCTATTCTCTCCCAACTTCTTTATCTAATAAATTAAAATCGGCGGGAAAATCAATATAATTACCTCCGGCCAACAGCGCCGGGCAAGTGCCAGAACAGGCCCCCGGCGACTGATTTTTGGCAGACTTGGAAGATTTTTTTCAAAAAATCTTCAAAAAAAGTGATATTTTTAACCAGGGGATGAAAAATTCCATTAAATTTGTTAGGAATTGATAAAATTTATTGCTTATATTTGTAGGTCCGGAAAATAGTCCGGGGTATTATACGTTTTATTTTAAGGTTCTATTGTGAGTACTAAATTATTTGTAGGTTCATTACCATGGTCAGTTAATGACCAGAAATTAGAAGAAACATTTCAGGAATACGGAAAGGTTCTTTCTGCAAAAGTAATAATGGACCGCGCTACCGGGAGATCGAGAGGATTCGGTTTCGTTGAGATGGAAAATTCTTCTGAAGCTAACAACGCTATCAATGCTCTGAACAACTCAGAGATGAACGGAAGAAATATCGTAGTTAACGAAGCTAAACCGCGCAGCTAACCAGATATTATCTGTTGGTTAAGAAAAAGCGCCTTTCCTGGCGCTTTTTTTCTTTTTGTCAAATCCAAACTTATTTTCTCGTGTATTGTGAAGCGAACTGCTCCACCTGTTTGAAAACCCTGAAGAAATTACCTCCCCAGATCTTTTCTATATCCTTGTGCGAATAACCCCTTCTTAAGAGTTCAATAGTAATGTTTTTCATCTGGCTGACGTCATAGCAGTCCTCAAGCTCGCCGCCGCCGTCAAAGTCGGTGCCGATTCCCACATAGTCTACTCCAACAACCGAAACCACATGGTCTATATGATCCACCGCATCAGAAACAGTGGCCAGGACCTTGGGATATTTCTTATCCAGTTCGGCCCTTTCATTTCTCATTGCAGCTCTTTCCTCCTCTGTCATATTGTCGTGATTGGCATATTTCTGACGGAATTGGCTCATAAGAGAGTCGCGCATTTTATTTGCGGGTTCATTTTTCACGTAATCGCTCAGAATGCAGAGCTGCATAACTCCCCCGTTTTTTGCCAGGGCCCTCAGCATGTCGTCATCCAGGTTGCGCGGACTATTGCAGAGTGCGCGGGCAGATGAGTGCGATGCAATTACGGGAGTTTTGGAATATTCAAGCACGTCGTAGAAAGCCTTGTCGGATATGTGCGATACATCTATCATCATTCCGATATTGTTCATCTCTTCAACGGCTTTTTTGCCAAATTCGCTTAATCCGTCGTATTTAACCGAATCGGGATCTGTTGAAGAATCGCATATGTCGTTATTTTTTGTGTGGCAGAGTGTTATGTATCTTACACCCATACCGTAATATTTTCTTATAAGCGACAGGTCCTGCCCAATTGTGTACCCGTTTTCAATGCCGAGGTAAATTGCGAGTTTGCCTTCCGACTTGATTCCTGCAGCATCGGAAGAATTAAGGGCAAGCGCGGCCACGTCCTTATTTCTTTCAAGCACCTGATGAACTGTATCAATTATTTTTAATGCCCTTTCCCTGGCCTTTTCATTTCCCTCGGGAGTTCTGGGGCCCTGTGCCACAAATGCTCCGAAGAAGACGGCATCGAGGCCACCTTCTTTCATCCTCGGAAAATCAATTTTTGAGTGGTCCTCTCTTGCATTGTGGCGCTTGCTGATGTCAAAGCCCTTATCCATCAGGTTAAGCGGTGCATCGGTATGGGTATCGACTGAAACGATCTGTTTATGCAGCTCATCGGCTTCTTTTTTAAGTGAGGCTGCATCTTTTGATGAACTTACATTTTTCACGGTGCTGCATCCTGCAATTAAAAGGCATGAAGCTATCATGCCCAGGGTTGAATTAATTTTCATTTTTTATATATGTTGTTAATAAAGCCGCTGAAATTTTGGGGTACGCATTAACCTTTCAGAATTAAGGCAGAACGATCTTCGGATTTTCGGGAAAGGGGCGGTAGAGCACAAAAATCCGGCCTATTACCTGTATAAGCTGTACGCCGTCAATTTTGCCAGCCATTTCCTCGCCGGCTTCTTTGGCGCTTAAAGGCGCATATTCAAGCACTTTTACTTTAAGGAGTTCTCTTCTGTTAAACGCATCTTCAACAGCCTGTTGTGCGCTGCCGGTTACACCTTCTTTTCCGATATTAACTACCGGCGCAAGATGATGTGCCTGTGAACGCAGAAATGCCCGTTGCTTGGAGTTAAGGCTGTTCATCTATATTCTCACCATGTAAATTTCCTATGTAAATATTCATTAATTAGCATTGTAAAAACAACAACTAAAGTTAACGAAAATCTCTGAAAGATTAATGGATAATCCTTATGGCGCGTGGAAATGTTTTAGTAATTCAATTTTCTTCCAATAAATAGTGGCAATTCACAGTGGCAATTCACAGTGGCAATTCACCTTGGGAATTGATAAGAAGTTCAAATTTTAATTAACCTTTCGTGCAACCTTTTAGCAAACTTATTAGTCTAAATAACAGAACAAATAAAACGGAGAGGAATAATGAGACGGATTTTTGTAAAAACCATGCTTTTTTCATTACCGGTTATATTTATGGCCTTCAGCCTTGTTTCAGCTCAGGAGACCAGAAAATTTGATTACAGAGATTTCACAAAAGTGAAAGCAGGCTACGGTATGCATGTTCAGATTACACAGGCAGATAATTATTCAATTGAGGTAAAAGCCAGCAAAAGGGATTTTGAACACCTGAAAGTTGAAGAGCACGGCAACACGCTGAACTTTACAATGAAAGGCTGGTTCACGCACAGGCAGGACGACATATACATTACCATTACTATGCCTAAACTGTCTTATATCAGCTTAAGCGGCGGCTCTATGGGAATAATTAAAATGGAAAACACATCCGATAACTTCAGCGCAGATCTTTCAGGCGGCGCCAAAATGAAAGGCACATTAAAATGCGCCAACGCTTCATTCGACCTCTCAGGCGGCGCCTGGGTGAACCTTTCCGGCAGCGGCAACAATCTGTCGCTTGACGGATCAGGCGGAAGCACATTTAAGCTGAAGGATTTTACCGTTCAGAACGTTAACACCGAACTTTCAGGCGGAAGCGAAGCAGAAGTAAATATGAACGGAAAGCTGGATACAGACCAGAGCGGCGGATCAAGAGTAACTTATTACGGCAGCGCCACAATGGGCAAAACCGATCTAAGCGGCGGCGCCTCAGTTACAAAAGGCGAATAA
>JBLNAZ010000165.1:0-2705 GCA_050259615.1 Syntrophomonadaceae bacterium
TTCTTCATATGCCTGAACATCGGGTACTCTTTTACAAATTCCGTCTTTATATTCCATTTGCTGATCTCGCCTGAATTCTGCATTCCCCACTTCATAAATGCACTTTCATCAATTCCCACCCTTTGCAGCAGTTTTTCATTTGCAGTTTTGACGCCTATAGGGGATGCGGCATCAAAAATAAATTCGCTCTTCGGAAAAGCGCAGGAAAGTTTGCTGAAAATATCTTTTACCTGGCTTTCACTGAAATAATACATCACACCTGCTGCCATAAACAGAACGCCATCGCGAGACTGGATTTCACTAAACCAGCTCTCATCAAGGAAAGAGCATGCAATAAACTTTCTTCTCGGGGTCTCCGCAATAAACTTCCGCCTTAGTTCTATTACATCAGGCAGGTCCAGGTCGTACCACATGAGGCTGCCGTTATCAACCCTGTCGAAAGTAGTATCTAGTCCGCAGCCGGCATTTACAATTGAAGCTTTAGGATGGCTGAGAAGAAATTCTTTAATTGTTCTGTCAATATGAATGCTGCGGGCTATCCATTCAAATTGTGTGACGTCGTGTATTTTCCGGGCCATGCCGGGAAAATCAAAGTCGACTTTGCTTATTATCTCAAGAGCGGTTTCATCCTTCAGCAGGGGTTTTGCTTTTTTTGTCTCAACGGCTCTTCCCCACAAAGGAAGCAGCAGTGTCAGCTGCACACTGCCCAGATCAATTGCTGTTTTCTCCGGCATAATGCCCCCGGTTTATTGTTCCTTTTTTATTTTTAGCTTATTATAGCCCCTTTCGCCATACGGCTGAAGCTTTTCAAGCCACAGCTCTTCCAGAAACGCCAGGTCCTTTGCGTAGTTATAACCAGCAGGAGCATCCTTTTTGGGCTCCAGAGTGTCCAGGATCTCAAAAGCTACTCCACGTTCTCCCAGCTCGTTCCAGGCCTCCTGAAGCTCCTTAATCTCGTGAAGTCCCCATTCCTTGAGTGCCACCATGTGAAGATTCCTTTTGGCTTCCAGGTTTTTGCCGCTGCCGACAAATATTTTCCCATTTTTAAGGTTCTTTAACTGATAGACTCCCATTGTAGGGCGGTCAGTTTCTTTGTAATTCCTGATAATTTCTTTTCTTTTTGAAGTATCCATTTTCTTCTCCGGTGTTGCTTTCGTCCTGTCTGTATTCTTTTTTTCAGAAAGGAATTCCGGCGTGTCCGATCCCGAATTATTCAGGAATTGGGGACTGATCCGGTAATTTCCTCTTTCTCTTTGCATCATTTCTTCGTCAATGAAATATCGCCTCAGTGAGCAGTAATCCTCATTTATTTCTTCCAGCATCGAATCCACTTCTTTTTCAGGATACGTCCTGTTCCTCTCAAAAAGCTTTATTATCTCTTCAAGTATAATAAGGCGCTTTTTGTGCTGCGAGGGGATTCTTAGGAGTCTTTCTCCGCTGAAATATGCGGCAATTACTTTTCTTCTGTATTCTTTCATTCTTTCATCCTGAATGGGTCTTTCGGCATTCACGAATGAAACAAGGTCTTTAAGTGTACTGCTGAATATATCTTTGTTAATGTTAAAAACAGCATAATACTGCTCCTTCTGCCTGTGTACCAGTCCCGAACCTTCAAGCTTCTTCATGTGGAAGCTTACGGTAGATTCCGAAAGGTTTACCCGTTTTGCAATTTCCTCAAGATACTGCGGCTTTTCCATGAGTGAATTTACAATCAAAAGCCTCGACTCGTCCCCGAGAGCCTTCATTATGCTTACGCTTTCATTTATGTCCATGCATTTCCTGTCTGTAAAATATTATTCATTTCGATAAACATCAAAGTAAAAATAATGAATACTTGTATTTAATGCAAATATATTTCGATAAATATCGAAATAAAATGACTAAGCACCAAATAACTGGAACCGAATCTTGAAGAAATTACAGTTTGTATTTGTTTCGGTTTGATCTAAATCCTACTTTTGTGAAGTATGTTCAGTAAATTTCCAAAAAACAAGGATGAAGTAAAGTGAACTATCAAACAGTCAAAACAAATAGAATAAATTTCTTCCATTTTATCGTATTAATTCTGCTGCTTGCTGCTTCTGGACTTTCTTACGGCTGCAAGAAAAAAGATACCGTTACCAGCCCGGGTTCTCAGGAAACTGCGAATGTTCAGTTCTGGCTTACTGATCCGGCGCAAAAAATATATTTTACTGAACAGCAAAGTATTGCCACGGCACCAGCTGCGGGCGGAATAAGCACCATTGCTGTCAGTGCGGACAAGGTATATCAGGAAATGGACGGCTTCGGCTGCGCTTTAACGGGCGGAAGTGCTTACCATATCTATAATATGCCTGCTGCTGAAAGAGTAAAGCTTTTAACAGAACTCTTTGATACGAAAGATAAGAACATAGGCATCAGCTACTTAAGAATAAGCATTGGGGCTTCTGACCTCGATGCAAAAGTCTTTTCATACGATGACCTCGCAGCAGGGGAAACTGACGCGGATATGAAGAAGTTTTCTCTGGCTGAAGATAAGAAATTCCTTATACCGCTGCTGAAGGAAATCCTGACAATAAACCCAAACATTAAAATACTGGCCTCGCCATGGTCTGCGCCTTTATGGATGAAAACAACCGGCAAAAGCATAGGCGGAAGCCTTAAGCCTGAATGCTACGATGCTTACTCAAAGTATTTTATTTCCTATATAATGGGCATGAAAAACG
>JBLNAZ010000166.1:0-2933 GCA_050259615.1 Syntrophomonadaceae bacterium
ATATCTTCAGCCAGTACGTACACTCCAGGTTTTCCTACAGGTTTGATGAGATCATTTGGGGAGCCCGCTTCAAACCTGCATTCTTTATCGACAATAACGGCGACGTGATTTTCAACCTCGGTAACCTTCACAACTATGAAGTTGAAACGGATTAAACGATAATGCAAGAACAGGCAATAAAGAGGCAGACCCGGTCTGCCTCTTTGAAAATATTTTATAAGTAAAAGCTTTCTTCTATCTGTGAGCCGGCCAGACTGAATTCTGAAGAGGTGCGATGTAAGTGAAAGAATATAAACTAAACAATTAATTATCTTCATTGATTGACCTCCAAATTATCGGAGTATAATCATTTTTTTTCTTTCAATATTATTTCCGGCTCTTATTTCATAGAAGTAAACCCCGCTGGAGACATTCCCCACCCTCCAGGTTATACGATGGACTCCTGCTGGTTGTAATTCATCAAGCAGGATTGCAACTTCCCGGCCCAAAAGATCAAATATTTTAAGTGTCACATGTGACATAGAGGGAAGTGAGTACTTTATTGTAGTTGCCGGATTAAAAGGATTGGGGTAGTTCTGCTCTAATGAGAAATTTATTTGAGACAATCTTTCCTGACAACTGCTTGTGCTGGGAGTAAAAGCCCGCATGGAATCTTTCCAGTATGGAAAGCCTCCTGCCAGGATGGTCACTCTTAAATTGAAATACCCTTTATTGATATAAAGAGAATCAGTGTAGCTGATTGCAGACATATTGGTTGTACCTGCAGTCACATTGGGTAAAAGGGAAGGAAGCATCAGCTGGACCCCGCCGATTGATGATACCCAGGGGTCATTGCATTTGACTATTACAGATGCGCTGTTAATAGTCAAAGTATGCCCGGTATTCCTCAGATAAGGCTTCGCATTATAAAATTTATTGTTTTCCATCGTCATTAATGCAATGCTGTCAAGAACAACCGGGCCTGCAGTTGTAAATCTGCTTACATTAAGTGTGCGGAAATACTTATTCGCCTGATTATCAAGAGTACTTACAGTCAGACGGAAAAAATCCTCATTAGGTTGAGGGGTAACGTAATTCCCATAAATTCCGTCATCTGAAAGCAGGTCCCCATGAAGCCCATCATCATAAAGAACAATGGAATCAGTTTTCGAACTGTCTGAACATGTAATAATAAGGTGCGGTGTAAACTGATGCCTGTAATAATTAAAAATTTCTGTTCTGAAGAGAACCGAATCAACATTTGGTCTGGCAAATACTTTATCTGTGGATGATTTAAATGCAAATATATCCTTGTTTGAAAATTCATGAATTTCGGATGTTCCGTAATTGGGATGTGTTGTACTGGCACCTCCAAAAACATAGATTTTCTCATCAACAACCACACTGGCTAGTGCGGCGCGATAGACTGGAAGTGGATTTTCGTTTTTCCATTTGTCATTATCATAGTCATAAACTTCTACGTTATTATAAATCGGTCCCATACTGCTGTGATACCATCCGCCGATTACATAAATGCTGCTGTCCATTAAACAGCTCGTAAGGCAGTATCTTGCTGTTGGCATCCTGCCGGCTTTAGTGGTCCATTTATTCAGTACTGGATCATACTCCTCCACTGAAGAGTAAGGAGTACCTTCTGACCTGCCGCCAAAGACGTATATTTTACCGTTTGCGGCTGTAGCTGTAAGTCCCCATCTGTATGTGGGCATGTCTGCCAGAATCGTCCAGGTATCGGTCTTTGTGTCATAGACTTCCAGTTTATTTAATCCCTTCCAAAGCGGATTGAGTACCTTACCCTGAATACCACCCATACTATAAATCTTATCTCCTATCGAAACGGCTGCAGCAAGTGCCCGGTCTATATGCATCGGCTTTTTTAATATCCATTGACCTGTTGCAGGATCATACATTTCCATTGTTGCTACGGTTTTTATGCTGTCGTTACCCCCAAAAACATATAGTTTGCCATTTACGACGCAGCTGCTATGACCAGCTCTTAAGTTATTATTATAATGAGGAATTTTCGTCCATTCTTTTGAAGCTCTGTCATAAACCAGTGCGGTTCTTGGTAATCGAATCCCTTCATCATAATTGCCTCCGACAACATATATTTTTCCATTAATCTCGTTTACTGTATGTGCATATCTTCTCTCAGGCATATCTCCTGATCTCCGCCAGATCCCCTGGGAAAAACACAGTTGTGTAAACAGGAAAGTTAAAGCCGTAATCCTGATAAATGTTATCATATTGCCCCCATTAAATTATAATTTATTAATCAGTAGTCTAATATTTATGTTCAGTATTATTTGAAACTGCATTTCAAAACACTGCCTCTCCTTTGCTCAGCGTAGTAAAATCATTTTCTCTATTTGAATGAAAAAGACTGCTCTAATCTCATAGAAATAGATTCCGCTAGTGATGTTATCTGTTTTCCAGACTACATTATGGACGCCTTCAGATCTCTTTTATTAAGGAGTGTTGCAACCCCACGGCAAAACAAGTCAAAATACCTTCAGAGTTACATGTGATGAATAGGAAGAGTAAACTATATTGTAGTTGTTGGATTAATCGGATTAGGGTAGCTCAGCTCAAGAGAAAACTTCTCTGGCATTTCAAGCCGGATATCCGCACCGGAAATTATTTCAGATAAATGACGCCTCCAGACGCCCATTATGGTTTCGAATCTTGTTCCAATTCTCGTAAAAAGAGTTTTATTTTTTCTATTGGCAAGACCAAAGTCCGGTATCTTTGATGTACCTTCATTTGTTATAAATATATTGGCAGGATTTCTATCGATGTTGACTATGCCGTTTTCATGAGTTTTTTAGGGCCTTCAGCAATCTGTGTTGCAATTCTGATGATCTCATCTATAATCTTCTCAAGAAATTTATGATGGGAAATTGTCTGACCAATCATATTTATTTTCCTGCTAAAGT
>JBLNAZ010000167.1:0-38731 GCA_050259615.1 Syntrophomonadaceae bacterium
GTGTGGTTTCGGGTTCTATGGCAAGGCTCCCCGTTTTTATAGAAATATTGCAAATTTGGAGGGGAATATCTACTTCCAATTTTGGGAAAATCAAAATCAATTAAAAATTAAAAATTAAAAATTAAAAAGTAAGAATAGAAAAAAATTAAAAAGTAAGAATAGGGGGAAGGCGATTGGGGCTCTAGCCGGAAGAGTTTTTATTTCAATACATATTATATTTTCTAAAGTTATGGCGTAAATATGAAAGTCATGAAGTGTCGAAAATATAATTATTTTTTGAAGACGGGCCTGGTTCAGAGCAGAATTGAAGAGCCGGGAACATACACTTCCCGGCTCTAAGTAAAATGTAGTCTTATTTGAAGTTCCTGAGGAAGTCTATACGGTCTTCTACCTGATGAACCGGGACAAGAAGCTTGTCTTTGCCGTATATGGCGTCACTTCTGTCGCGGTAGACGAGCTCATAATCCTTGCTCATTACTATTGCCTCCTCGGGGCAAACCTCCTCGCAGAAGCCACAGAAGATGCAGCGGAGCATGTTTATTTCAAATTTCTCCGGGTAACGCTCTTTTTCCAAAGGTGTCTCTGCTGCCTGCACTTCAATTGCCAGTGCCGGGCATACCCTTGCACACAAACCGCAGGCAACACACCTTTCGGTTTCGTTTTCTTCCTTTACCAGCACCGGGCGACCCCTGTATGATGCGGACGGAATAAACTTTTCTTCCGGGTATTCCATCGTAAACTTGGGTCGGAACATGCTCTTTAATGTAAGTCCCAGCCCTTTTACGATCTCAGGTATATATAACTTTTCAGATAGTGTTAAATCTTGTTTTCTTTTTTTAACCGGCATATAAAAACCTTTCCTTATATTTTAAATATCATTATTAAAGCTGCAACCCAGATAAGGTTTAATAATGACAACGGGAACATCACTTTCCAGCCCAGATCCATTAACTGATCGTATCTGAATCGAGGTATCGACCAGCGAACCCAGATAAAGAAGAACAGTACACACGCCATCTTTAAGAGAAATGATAAAATCTGAATTCCAACGGTTAAACCCGTCGAAAGCCCGAATTTATCTATATAGGGGAACTGCCATCCTCCCAGGTAGAGGGTTACTATCATGGCGCTTGCAATTATCATGTTGGCATACTCGGCAAGGAAAAATCCTGCGAATTTCATGCTGCTGTACTCTGTATGGTAACCGCCAACAAGCTCAGGCTCTGCTTCCGGAAGATCGAAAGGCAGACGGTTCGTCTCGGCAAATGCCGAAACTACAAATGTTATAAAACCTATCGGCTGAATAAATGCATTCCACATAAAGCCGTACTGCGAGGCAACTATTGCCGCGGGCCTTAAGCTCTCTGCAAGCAGAATTACACCTGCAATTGAAAATCCCATTGATACTTCGTAGGAAATCATCTGTGCCGATGATCTGATGCCGCCTAAAAGAGAGTACTTGCTGCCTGACGACCAGCCTGCAAATGTAAGTCCGTAAACACCAAGCGAGGTCAGGGCCAGCACATATAAAACACCTATATTCACGTCAGCCAGTGCAAGCTGAACGGTCCTGCCGAATACCTGAATATCAGGTCCGAAAGGTATAACTGCATATGTTGCAAAAGATACAAACAGTGTGATAAAAGGTGCCAGTGAGTGAATGTATTTATTTGCGTTTGCAGGTACAATGTCTTCTTTCAAAAGGAGCTTGAACACGTCTGCAAAAGGCTGCAGTGCGCCGTAAGGTCCTACGCGGTTTGGTCCCCTTCTGTTCTGTATCCATGCCGATATCTTCCTCTCAAAATACACGAGGTAAGACACCGTAAGGAGCATTACGGTTACAACGATCAGAATTTTAGCAAGAGCTATCCCTGCTTGAATTAAAATTTCCATGGCGTTCCCGAAAATTAAGCTGTTTTCTTAGTTATGCGATTTCTTATTTTGTTACTTTAACTGTTGTGTTAACTTTAACCTTAGCGCCGCTTTCGCCTATAACGTCGTAGTCAAGGCCGCGGAAACTGTCCAGAGAAGAAGCCATGTCTTCAAATACTTCTTCAGCCATCTGGTGCTTCATCTTTAGACCCATTAAAGAGGCAACCGACTCAAGCATCTTCCAGCTGGCGCGGGCATCCACCCTGTTCTTCTTTGCCCATTTGTCGAAGTCTGTACCGAATTTGTCCAGTCGGCTCATTTCCATGCCTTCCATACTGCGGTCCATATCTATTGTTGATACGGCAGGCCTCAGCCTCTGAATGCGCCCCTGGAAGTTAACCATTGTGCCGTTCTTCTCAGCATATGTAGAAGCCGGGAAAACTATATCGGCCAATGCTGTAGTTGCATTATGGTTTGTTGCATGAACAATCAGCAGATCCAGTTTTGAAAGGATACTTTCAAATTCAGGACTCATCTGGGCAATATCGTCTTCCAGGCAGTAAAGAGCCTTTATTCTGCCCGAGTTGATTCCACTCATTATACCTTCAAAATCGAGGCCTTCTGAAGCCGGCTTTACTCCCGAGAGTTCGGCTCCAAGCGCATTGGGAGTCTTGTCTTCACGTCTTAAGATCTCGTCTCCGGAGCCCGGAACAGTGTGTCTTGCAAAGTCAATATTCTTAACGTGGAAAGCTCCCTTTGCGAGCTTAGCTAAAGTATAGTTATCTTCACACGAAGCAAATGCCGAACCCAAAAATGCAATTTCATTTGCACTATAGGCTTTAAGATGTGAGACAGTCTGCGAGACAGCTTCATCATAACCCGTTTTAACGAGCTGCCCGTCGCGCCTAACGTGAGGACCGTCAACTCTTTCATTATTTATAAACTTAAATGTATTAAGCCTTCCTTCGTCGCACATCCAGTAGCTGTTGACTTCCTGGTTGTACCTGGGAGTAAGACGCATTACAATGTTATTCCTTACCCAGATCTCGTCGTTGCAGCCCCTTGCACAGCCGGTGCAGATGGAGTCTGTCTTCGACATATCCCAGACTCTGGATTTGAAACGGAAGTCCCTGTTCGTAAGAGCGCCCACGGGACAGATATCCGTTGTATTGAGTGAATATGGATTATCCAAAGATTCACCAGGATAGGTTGAAACTGTAACCCTGTCGCCTCTTTTTGTAAATGTAAGCTCTTTTTCTCCTGCAATTTCATCGCAGAAGCGGATGCATCTTGAACAGGAAACGCATCTTTCAGCATCAAACATTACAAAGGGCCCGAGCTCCACGCGCTTTTTGTTGTGAGATTTTTCCTCTTCAAAGCGGCTTTCGCCTGAACCGTAGTTATAGGCATAGTCCTGAAGCTTGCATTCGCCTGCCTGATCGCATATGGGGCAGTCGAGCGGGTGATTAATGAGCATGAATTCCATTACGGCGTTTCGGGCTGAGATGGCCTTGTCCGAGTCCACATTAACGACCATTCCCTCAGCGGCCAGTGTAGAGCACGCAATTGCCAGCTTCGGCATCTTTTCAATTTCCACAAGGCACATCCTGCAGTTGCCCGATACCGAAAGAGCCGGATGCCAGCAGAAATGCGGCACTGCAATTTCATTTTGCGTTGCAACTTCAATTACAGTCTGCCCCGCCTTGAATTCTATTTCTTTTCCGTTTATTGTAATCTTAGGCATAAAATGTAAAATCCTGCTTCCTGATTTTTATTCCTGACCTGGTTACTTAAATTCTGTTTATGTTTATTGTTCTTATTTTTCAGATTTGATTACTATTTTGCTTAAAAGCTTCTCATCCAAAACCTCATTTGCCTTCTCAAGCACGTCTTCCGGAGTTACGGAATCTATATCTCTTACAGACTCCTCAATGGTTTTAATATTATTAAAGTAAATTTCCGACTGAGCCATTCTGAACATTCTGTTTGTCATCCCCTCAAGGCTTAAAAGCATGCTGCCTTTTAAGTATTCTTTGGCTTTCTTCAGCTCTTTGTCCGAAACCTTCTTTTCCATTACCTTTTTGTATTCTTTGGTAATAAGCTCCAGCGATTTTTCATAGAGCTTGTCGTTTGTTGAAAAGTATACGCCGAACGACGAAATGTCGTAAAAAGAGTTTAAGAATGAATTCAGCTGATAGCAGATACCGTTACGCTCCCTAACCGTCTGGAAGAGTCTTGAACTGCTCCCTTCTCCCAGTATGTGTGAAAGGACGTTTACTTTTGTCCTTTCCAGGTCGTCTTTATAGCCGTATGTGGCACATCCTAAAATTGTATGCACCTGCTGGATTTCCTTATCTACGGCAATTTCAGTTGGTTTTCCCGGCGTAACTTTCTTTCTTTTAAGGGATTTCTTTCCCAGATCTTTCTTAATGTACTTTTCGGCAAGTCTTACCAGGTCATCGTGACTAACAGCGCCTGAGGCTGCAATTGTAAGGTTATTAAGGCCGTATTTTTCTTCAATAAAGCTAAAGAGGTCGCTGCGGCTGAAGCCGCGGACATTCTCCTCGGTACCTATTATCGAAAGCCCAAGAGCGTTTCCAGCAAAAAGCTTTTCTTCAAACTTGTCAAATATCAGTTCTTCGGGGTTATCTTCAATGTCATAGAGTTCATCCACAACCACGCCGGCTTCTTTTTTAATCTCATTAGCCTTAAAGGCCGGATCCTGGATCATATCGGCCAGAACGTCAAACGTGCGTTCAATATATTTCTGAAGGCCGCGCCCGTAGTAGCAGGTATGTTCCTTGGATGTAAAGGCATTCAGGTATCCGCCGTAGCCCTCAATATCCTCAGCAATTCTTCTCGGGGATCTTTTATTGGTTCCCTTAAAGAGCATATGCTCTATGAAATGCGTAATCCCGTTGTTTTTACGGTTTTCGTCGCGCGAACCAACATTAAACCAGAAGCCGAGCGAAAAGCTGTTTACATAGGGAACCGATTCCGTTACTATCTTAATCCCATTGGGAAGAATTGTCTTTTTGTATTGATTCAACCTGATAAACTCTTTACTGATAAGTGTTTTTACTTAAACCGTAAATATATGTAAATGGCGATATGTAGTCAAGAAATGAAAAACGGAAGATGAGGCTTCATATAACATTCTTAAAGCTCACCTTCCGTTAATTTTTATGAGAAATATGCCCCGTTTTATTCTACATTAACGCCGGCATATTTTGCAGTATACTTCTCGTAGAAGCGTGCGATATTGGTATATGCCTTTTCGAGTATATTTTCGTTGGGCAGGAATACAACTCTGAAGTGCTTCGTTCCGGGTTTCTGTCCGAATCCGCTTCCGTGAACAAGCACAACGCCAGTTTCCCTGATCAGTTCCGAAACAAAGTGCAGGTCGGGCTGATCCAGGCTGATCTTCGGGAAAGCGTAGAATGCGCCTTCGGGTTTAACGCAGCTGATGCCGGGGATGGCGTTCAGCATGTTTACCGTCATGTCCCTGCGTACAGTCAGTTTCTTTAAGGCTTCTGTTAAATGTGAATGATCGCCTTCAAGCGCCGCCTTAATTGCGTACTGCTGAGGGTGGTTAGCTGAAAGACGAGCTCTTAAAAGCTTATTTATTGCTTCTATATAATTCTTCAGGTTTTCTCTGCGCCCTGAGATGATGCCCCATCCTATTCTGAAACCGGGCACCATATAGTTCTTTGAAAGTCCGCCGAAAGTAATGCAGGAAACGTCCTTATTTAATGAAGCAATTGAAACGTGTTTCTTTCCGTCATAAAGGAGCTTGTCGTAAATTTCATCTGCAAAGATAACCAGATTATGTTCTAAAGCCAGGTCAATTATCTGCTGAAGGATTTCAGTTGTATAAAGTGAGCCTGTAGGGTTATTCGGGTTAATTAAAACTATAGCACGTGTCTTATCATTGATCTTGCTTTTAATGTCTTCTATATCGGGCTGCCAGCCGTTTTCTTCATCCAGGAAGTAAGGATTTTCCATCATTCTCAGCTTGCTGGAAATTGCCGTATAAAGGGGATAACCCGGGGTAGGGGTAAGCACGTTTTCACCCTCGTTTACCAGTGAAGTCAGCGCAAGGTCTATAGCCTCGCTGGCGCCTGTGGTAACAAAAATATCGAGTATGTTGTCAATTCCCTTGCGGTTGGCTTCTGCTTCAATTGCAGTTACAGCTTCCTTTATGCCTGAGGAAGGAGAATATCCGTTCAGGTTCTTCAGCATCGCCTGGTATGCGGCTTCAATCATATGTCTTGGCGGCTGAAAATCAAAAAGGTTCGGATCGCCGATATTCAGATAGAGCATTTCCTTGCCGGTCTTAGCAACTTCATTAGCCACGACAACAATGTCCCTAACCGCGTAAGTTACATTTTCTGTCCTTTCGGCAGGTTTGACTTCTAAATTAGCCATTACAATTTTTCCTTCTGCTATTATCTATATAATTAAAAATTTCAGGAATTTTATGCTTAAAATTACCTCTTTAATCCGAGACTATCAAATCTGTTTTTTGAATCCTTTGAAAATGTGTGACCTATAAACAGGCAGCAGAAAATGGACAATCAGGGATGGAACAGACATCAGGAAAATAAAAAAGCCGGATACCTCTTTTGAAATATCCGGCACTTTTCGAAAGTGATCTGCAAACTTATGATGTTACGGGGTTATTAAAACCCTCTTTAATCCTGTTTTTTGTCCTTAAGGCTTCATCCCTGACCTGCTGGGGTGTATCACCCATGCTCATAATCTCATCGCATGCTCTTAAAATCGCTTCCCTGTTGTTCGAAAGCGCATACCAGCCGAGGGCTTCGAGTGTGGCTACCCTGATGGCCACATCTTCCTTGTTGTTCTGTGCGAGCTGCAGAAGTTCGGGTACCGCCTGAATGTAATTGTATACTCTCAAAGACTCTATCTCCTTTACTTTCTTCCTGATCCTGAGCGAATCGTTCTTTATATTCGGGAGCAGTTCCTTATTCAGGTGGTCGCTTGAATTCAGAATCGATCCCTTCATCATTTCTCTTAAATTTTCCTTATCGGCCGCATCGGGCATCTGGTTTAGAGACTTTTCCAGCTCTTCATAGCCTGCAACAGGATCAATAAAGGCTATCGACTTCTTAAGGTCGAAGATCACTCTTTCCGATTCATCCGATACAAGCTGCTTTGCCATAATCGACAGGTAATCGCGGTTTCCAACTTTTCCCATCCAGACTGCAGAAACTCTTCTTATAAATTCAAACGGGTCCTGTATCGATTCTTTCAGAACATTCTGGAACGAGGGGGTATTCAGCTCTGCAAGCGCGGTCAGAGCCTGAAGACGTACGTTATAAGACTCATCCGTCCTGTAGGCGCTTAAAAGCTCATCTTCATAAGAAGCGCCTTTGATTTTGAAAAGCATTCTTAGTGCAAGTGCGCGCAGAGAAGGTGTATCTGAATATCTCATTCTATCCCATGTTGCAGTGTCATTTACTCCTGAAGTCAGCATTGTGTTCAGGTTGACTCTGGGGTCAACTGAGGTAAAATGGAACGTAGGATCTCCGAACAGGTGGCTTTCAAGAACGTTGTTCATCTTGTGCCACAGTCCCACTCTGGTGCCGTAGTTCAGCGTTCCTGAGAATTCCTCTGCCCACTGGTCCTGAAGTGTGGTGGTGCTGTTTGCAATTCCTGCAATTGTTGCACCGTAACCGAAGACGTACTCGCCTGCAAGATAAGGGCTCGTATGGAAGGCGCCGTTATAGCATTCATCAAAAAGTATAAGCTTTGCCTGCGGAGAGATTTTTCTAATGTCGTCTCCATAAATAGTCATCTTGTAGTCGCGCAGAGAGTCTTCTGCAATAACCCTGGGATCAAAAGTACCGTCGAACCAGTTGTCGGGCACATTGTAATCACTTTTCAGGTCAGCCTTCTTTTCATCCAGATTTTCGCCGTTATGGCGTGCTTCGCGGAGCTCTTTTCTTAAAGTGAGCTTAATACTCTCTATATTGTCATCGATGTCATTTGATCTGGGATAATCAACCAGGCTCTGAAGGTTATCGTCACCATGAGCGTGGAATATTGCAAAGTCCAGCTTCGGATCCTGAATTTCGCTCAGCAGTATCCCCTTCATATAAGGGCTCATGGTATGGTTTAATTTCTTAAGTCTTCCGCCTGTCTTAAATACCTGAGGGAATTCCTCTCTTAATGAAAGCTGTTCGTCGCCCCAGGCGCTGAGTGATTCCGAAAAGTATCTATAGCCTGTATAGACCAGCATGTTATCGAGCTTGTTCTGTTCTTTTTTCTGTTTTACAACGCGCATTAAATACTGGCTGATGAGCGTATATTTGCTCTCATCTTCAATAGAGGGCTTTATTCGGGCGCTGTAAATAGTCTTATTGACCTTCTGCGGCGAATCGGGCGTAAGCGAATAATAGTAGCAGAGCGGATGCTCGCTGTCCTGGTGCAGAAACTGGAATTTCAGGTTAAAATCGTCATAAAAACGGTCCGAAGGAACCGAAGAATAGTAATATTCGGAAGAATTGTTCTCGTACTTGAACGAAGAAGTAAGGTGTTCGGCATTTCTGAGCATCGGAATAGGAATATCCCCTATAAAAACCACGCCTTCTAACTGCGGCTTCTGATGATAAAGCTTCAGGATTTCTTCTTTGATTGCGTCGGGCGACTTCCAGTCGTCTACAAGGACGTATGTGGAAAGTCCGTCATCCTCAACAGCATCACGGTAGGCAAGAATGGCATCCTTCGTCTTGTCGTAGGTCTTCTCATCCACTATAATAGCAAAGGAAGTAGCATGCTCCTTATTAGGCTTTTTAATGTCCAGCCTTCCATAAAGAAGCACATTCCCTGCTAACAAAACGATAAACAATAATTTTATCTTCATCTTCTCTTTTCTACCTGGTCTTATCATTAAATACCAACACGGCTAATAATTATACACGATTACTCTGTAAAGACCGCAACTGAAATGCCACTTGTCAAAAGTCTGTTTTTAGCTCATAAAAGGATATTCGGTTTTATTTGAAAATGTTATTATTGGCTAATATTATCCACGTGCCTAATGCCGAAACATTTATTGAGAGAATAGCTGCTTATTTCGAAAAGTTCAGGGGGAGGTTATACCCTCTTCCGCAGCCGGTTTACGGGAGGGCGGCGGAAGGTAAGAACGAGGTAAATGCAAGTTACACCAAATTACTTGAATCTTAAAACGGGCAGCCCCTTAAAAACTGCAATTTCCGAAAGTTATCATCTCTTTTAGCCATTGCCTGCGTGCAAAGGTATTGCATTTTTCAGTTTAAATCAATTCCAGATTCAGCCGCTTTTAGGAATTTAAAGTGGGAAATTTCGGTCCTTTCCTTTAGTTTTCCATTGTTCATACCCTAAACGGCTTCAGGCTTGTAAATTTAAAAACTCAAAATATTTACTTATCTTCTGCTGGCATTTAATTTATTTACGAATTTTTTAATAAATTCCGGATTCAGGTATATGAAAAAAATATTATTATTTTCTTTTGTATGTACATTACTCGCTGTTTCCACGCTGAAAAGCCAGGTAAACGAAACCTGGTACAAAATTACAGGTTCAGCATTCCTCGATAATAATTCCTATAAAACTTTCCAGAATATCTGTGACATGGCCGGAGGGAGGCTTATCGGTTCAGCCGCAAATGAAAAAGCCATGGGAATTTTAATAAGCGAACTTAAGGCCCTGGGCATTGCAGCCCGCAAGGAAACCTTCAAAGTTCCCGGCTGGGTAAGAGGTGATGATGAAGTCCGTATAACTTCACCTCTCGACAGAAAGCTTCAGGCCATTGCTTTGGGATATGTGAACTCGCACCCTGCCTTCAGCGCGGGCGTAGTTTTCGCGGGCTTCGGCTTTAATGACGACTATGCCGGAATTGACGTTAAGGGCAAAATTGCTCTTGTAGCCTCAGAAGTCCCAAAAGGCAAAGAACCTCTCTTACGATATGAGGCAATTGACATAGCATCACAGCAAGGCGCAAAAGCCATTCTTTTTATTAATGAACATCCCGGCATGTACAATCTTGCCGGCACTGGAAACTTCCAGGGAACCACTACCCCCATTCCTGCCTACAGCCTGACATATGAAGAAGGCATGTGGCTTAAAAGACTTATAACCGGAGAGAAAAACCCAGAAGTTAAAATTACAACCAACTCCTACTGCAGGGAAGTTGAAACTGCAAATGTTGTTTTCTCACTTCCCGGCAAAGTTAAGGATAAGATTGTCGTCGGAGCACACTTCGACTCCTGGGACATAAGCCAGGGCGCAGTGGACAACGGACAGGGTTCGGCAATTCTGCTAGATGTTGCCAGGCTGATGAAAACCTTCTCTTCTGATAACTATTTTTCAATAGATTTTGTGTGGTTTAACGGTGAGGAGCTCGGACTCTGGGGTTCAAAGAAATATGCTGAAATGCATTCTAATGAATCCATTGCTGCAATGATAAATATGGATATGACAGGCTCCCCGAAAGGCTTTAACTGCATGGGCTTTGACGATTTCAAGCCCTTCTTTGAAGACCTTAAGAACTCACTGAACGGGTTTGATCTTTCTTCCGGCGTTGCAAGCCAGCCTTATACAAACAGCGATCATATACCTTTTATGTTCAAAGGCATACCCACTTTTTCTTTAATGGGCCGCCTCGACGAGGAGTCGGTAAAATACTATCATACATCGGGAGATAATTTCGACAAGATAAATAAAAAACAGCTCTCTGAAGCTTCAGCTGTTGTGGGCATTATGCTTCATGAACTTGCCGGCTATAAAAAGCTTTCTGAAGGGCACAAGGACAACCGTCAGATGGCCGATATCTTCAAGAAATTTCATCTGGATGAAAGATTAAAACGCCAGAAAGAATGGATTTACGATAACTAAGGCATGATTTCTACTGTTGAATGTTTTCAGATAAGGCTCTATGGAAAAGGCAAAAGCCTTTTTTTCAGAGCCTTTCTTTTTTATTTTCTTCCCTCTTTTTCTTACTGCAGAGGCTTCATTTTTTGCCGAAAATTAAGAAGAAAAAATAATCATAAAATAATTTGTACTTTAACAAAAAATTCTTTAACATTTACTGAATTTCTAATGCAATTGATAATTAAAAATTCCTTTTGTATATCATATGTAGCTTTCAAAGCTGTGGTTCTGATAAAAGTTTTATTGAATATTCGCTTTATAGTGTTCAGAGCGGCCGCTTGAAAAGCGGAAACTTCACCGGGCACAGTTCCCATTATAACTTAGGCCCGGATGGTTTAGTTTTTACATAACTTGTATAAAATAAAATGAACAGGACTTCCAAAAGAAAAACTGATATTGATCTGCCTCTGGTACTCCAGTCTTCAGATAATTTTTTCAATCTATCGCAGGAGCTCCTTTGTCTCTGCAATCCGGATGGCTGTATTAAAAGGGTTAACCCTGCCTGGGAGAAGCTTCTTGGTTATACTGAAAAAGAACTTCTGGAGAGCAACTTTTTAGAACTCCTTCACAGCAGCGATATACAGCTGTTTAAGAAGGTTCTTCTCAGCCCCGGTCAGGATCTTCCTCTTAAGTCGGAAATGAGGCTACGTAACAGAAGCGGTCATTATAGAATGGTTTCCTGGAATATTTCACGTTCAACCGAAGAAAGGCTAATCTATTTGTCAGGCAATATATTTGCAACAGAAAAAGAACCTGAAAGGCCAATACCCGACGGGGAGGTATATTTCAGGTCACTTATTGAGAACTCACTCGACGTAAAATCCATATTTGATGAGGAGGGAGTGTTTCAATATGTCAGCCCTTCAGTAGAAAAAATGCTGGGCTACAATACCGGTGAACTCATCGGAAATAACCTTATCCGTTATACGCATCCTGAAGATATAACAAAGCTGATGAAGGTCTTCGGCAAAGTGGTTAAGACTCCCGAAAGCACCTCTTCGGTTGAGTTCCGCATCAGGGACAAGGAGTCCAAATGGCACTCCATTGAAAGCATGATGAAAAATATGCTGCATAACCCTTCAGTCAAAGGGGTTGTCGTAAACTCAAGGGATATTACACAGCGTAAAGACGCAGAAAATACAATCCATACACTCTTAAGCATCAGCAAAAAATTAAATTCCACGCTGAACGTGGATCTGCTTGTTGATGCGCTGGTTGAAGAAGCTCTTAAGCTTACCGACTCCGAAAGCGGCTGCGCGGGACTTAAGACGGCTGAAGGCATGGTTTGTAAAAAGTTTTTCTTTAACGGGGTGCCTCAGGATTTTGAGTACTGCTGGACCCCGGGCGCGGGCATTGCCGGAAAGCTGATCATCAACAAAAATCCTTACATTACAAATAACGCGGGCAAAGATCCCTTCATGACCCCTGAAATCAGGAACAGGTTTTCTATTCATTCCGGCGCATTTGCATCTATACTTAACTCACAGGGTGAAGTTATCGGATTTCTTTCTGTCTTTAACAAGAAAAACGATACTAACTTTACTGAGTCCGATAAGGAAAAGCTCGTTGCCCTCTCACAGCTGGCTTCAACGGCAATACAGAATGCAATAGCATACCAGAAGATACAGACTGCCGAGTTTCAGCTTAAAAATTCCAGGGAACAGCTCAGGCGCCTTTCGGCTCATACACAGTCTGCAAGAGAGGAAGAACGCACCAGGATCTCCCGGGAAATCCACGACGAACTCGGGCAGGCGCTTACCGGCCTCAAGATGGACCTATCCTGGCTGGATAAGAAACTCCAGGCCGAGGGGCAGCTCCAGGAGGCTATTACTGAAAAAATTAATGCTATGTATTCACTTATTAATGCTACAATTAAATCCGTCCGTAAGATTTCTTCTGAACTCAGGCCCGGTGTACTGGATTACCTCGGAATCTCTGCTGCTATAGAATGGCAGGCACAGGAATTCCAGAACAGGACCGGTATTACCTGCAAAATTGTTGCCATGCCCAAGGAGCTCGAACTCGATCAGAACTTCTCGACCGCATTGTTCAGAATTTTCCAGGAGACTCTCACAAACATTGCCCGCCATGCCGGGGCAAATATTATTCAGGTCAGCCTGATCCACGAAAACGGCAATATTGTACTCGTAATTAAAGATAACGGCAGAGGTATTACTGATGAGGAAATCATCAACACAAAATCTTTTGGACTGCTTGGAATGCGCGAAAGAGCCTACCTTTTGGGCGGGGAATTCACTATTAAGGGTCAACCCGGCAAGGGTACAACTGTGACAGTTACCATTCCTGTTGGAGATTTAAAAGACAAAGGGGGAGCAGTATGATTAAAATTTTAATAGGCGACGATCATGCCATAGTCAGACAGGGCCTTAAACAGATAATTTTTGAAGGCAAGGGTAAATGCACCTGCGGCGAGGCTGAAAACGGTCAGGTGGTTCTGGATATGCTGGATAAGGAGGTTTGGGATGTGGTTATACTCGACATTTCAATGCCTGGAATGAGCGGACTCGATATTTTGAAGGAAATAAAAAAAACAAAACCGCGCCTGCCCGTCCTCGTCCTTACAATGCATTCCGAGGATCAGTTTGCACTCCGCTCCATTAAAGCCGGAGCTTCAGGCTATCTTACTAAAGACAGCGCACCTGAGGAACTGATTAAAGCTATAAATAAGGTTATGGATGGCGGCAAGTACGTCAATCAGCAGCTGGCTGAAATTCTGGCGGCTGATATAGAAAGAAAAGCCGAAGGCCCACTGCACGATACACTATCCGACAGGGAATATCAGGTCATGCGCCTTATTGCTTCCGGAAGAACAGCTAAACAGATTGCTGATGAACTGGCTTTAAGCGTTAAGACCATCAGTACCTACAGGGCCAGGCTTCTGGATAAGATGAAAATGAAGACCAATGCGGAACTTACCTACTACGCTATTCAAAACAAGCTCGTAGAATAGCTTCCATCCGGGTTTTCAGTTTTATTCTTGTAGGCATTATTCCGACCTGTTAATTGGACAAAGACTGACAATTTATTCAGTTTTTTTCCGATTTCAGGCAAGGGGAAATTATACTATATTTAATTAGTTGTATTACCCCCGTGGATAGTATGAACGGTATTGTCAGATATAAAATAATTCAGGGGAATACAGGTTTAACTTACAAGCGGAAAAAATGATTAATAATTTAATGATAGCTTCAGGGACTTACTATACGTCGCGTTACAATGTTAAGACAGATAAATTAAACGTTTTTATTTCGGATGATTCGCCTGTTGTTCGTGTCCGGTTGGCTAATATGATTGCTGATATTAACGGTATCAGTCTGATCGGTGAAGCTGCGAACGTTCAAGATTCAATCGAAAAAATAAATCAGCTTAGACCCGATGCGGTCATACTGGATATCTGCATGCCTGGCGGAAGCGGTATTGATGTGTTAAAGAAGGTCAGACAGCTGAATAACTCTGCTGTTATTATTGTGCTTACAAACTACCCATTCCCTCAGTACAGGAAGATATGCATGGAGGCCGGGGCAGACTACTTCTTCGACAAGTCCAATGAATTCCATAAAGTGCTGGAGATTTTTAAGAACCTGGCCTCGCACCAGGACTAGTACAGCCATTCCCTTTCTAAAGCCAAAAATATCTCAACTTATAAAAATAATTATTCAGCCGTCATTCCAAAATTGTATTTTTGCAGGTTTTTCTTGATACTTACCTATAATTTTATTTATATACCGGAGAAAAAAATGGGAGCATTATCTTGTTTGAACGCATCTTGAGTCTTTCATATTTCGGCAATACGGTATCGGAATACCTGACCTGCATTGGAATTATAATAGCCGCTTCACTCATAATTAAAGTTTTGAGAGCGGTTTTTCTGAACAAACTGGAAAAAAGGGCGGAAAAGACAAAGTCGAAAGTACTCGAATTCATTTCAACCAATATCGACAAGTTTATAATTCCTCTGCTATATCTGGCTGCAGTTTATACCGGGGTAACTTTCCTCAATCTGCCCCGCTATTTAAGAAGAGACTTTGACATTGCATCAATTGTCATTACAACCTTCTTTACTGTCCGCTTTATTATTTTGCTTATTAATTACTCCATCGGGTATTTCTTCAAGGCAAGGAACGAAGGGGAAACTACAAGCTTAAAGGGAATTTCCACTTTCATTAGCATTGCCGCCTGGTTTATTGGCCTGATGTTCCTGCTGGATAATCTCGGCTTTAAGATTTCAACGGTTATTGCAGGCCTTGGTATCGGCGGTATTGCAGTTGCTCTTGCAGCGCAGGCGGTTCTTGGCGACTTTTTCAGCTACTTTGTAATATTCTTCGACCGCCCTTTTGAGATCGGGGATTATATTACGGTAGACGACAAGCAGGGTATAGTTGAAAAAATAGGCATTAAAACCACCCGTCTTACCAGCCTTACAGGTGAAGAGATCATCTTCCCGAACTCAAACCTTACAAATTCGAGGATACACAATTTCAAAAGGATGGAATCCAGGCGGGTTGTATTTAAGACAATCATTCAAAGCCAGACCCCGGTCCAGAGCCTGAGGGAGATACCCGGTATGCTAAAAGATATTATCGGGAAAATTGAGGATGCAAAGTTTGACCGCTCAAATCTTCAGTCATTGAGCGACAATAAGTTCAGTTTTGAAACCGTTTACTTCGTTACAGGCCCGGACTACAAAAAATATATGGATATTCAGCAGGCGATAAATATTGGGATCTGCGAGGAGTTTGAAAAAAGAGGAATAAAGACATCCTAGAGAGACAATCGGAATTCTACGGGCGGGCGGGCCGCCCGCCCAGAAAACCTGTCCGCTGTTAAATTTTACCGGTCAATTAACATCTTATAATCATCATAAAATTCATCGTCCTTCGGCAGGGCGCCTTCAATCTGGCATAGGCTTGAGGCGAACTCGGTTGCAATTCCGTTAATCCTTTTAACCGGCCAGCCATGTAAATACCCTATTGCCAGAATAGCCGAATATGCATCCCCTGCGCCTACTGTATCCGCAATCTGTGAAACACTGGCCTTGCACGTATCTTTTTCCCCGTCTTTATACAATACCGCCCCTTCGGCACCCATTGTAACACAAAGAAGATCTATGCTGAAATCCTTAATCAGCCTTAAGACTGCACTGTCCATTTCAGAGAATTCACCATAAAGGAGCTCACTTATCAGCTGCAGCTCGCTCAAGTTTACTTTCAGCACGTCTGCAGCTTTAAGAGATGACGAAACTATTTCCGCATTATAAAACTGCTGCCTGATATTAATGTCGCAGAAATATTTAATTTCACGCCCCCAGAGCGACTGTATAGACTCTCTTGAAATACTGTTTCTTTGTGCCAGGGATCCGTAGTAAAGCATCCCCGCACTTCTTTGCATAAACTCATTTATTTCCGGTGTGATACTGATAAAATCGTAGGCACAGTCTTCCTTTATTACAAAGTGCGGATCGCCGTTTTTATCCACCTCCACAATTGCCGCGCCGGTAGGATGCAAAGGGTCGGTTTCAACAAAATCCAGGGGAATGCCATTCCGTTTCATCTTCTCTAATATTTCGCGCCCGGAATCGTCGTTTCCCACGCTTGAAATGAAATATCCCTGCCCTAAGAGTTTTTTTATGTGATATATGAAGTTAAAAGGGGCGCCCCCAAGCCATCTGCAGCATGGGAATACGTCGAAAAGGACTTCTCCGATGGATACAACGCTTAAATTTTCTTTTTTTTTCAATTTTATCCCGTTTTTATTCAACCAAATATTTCAGGCCGGAAGTTACATTTTTAATTTAATAATTTCACCTCTTTTTACTTCCGGACTATCTACTTCCGGCCCCGAAATCCATAATTACAGCTTTTCTGCTATTTCCACAAACCTTTTGTAGGGTATTGCGCTCCAGCTTTCAGCCTTTACTGCCCCCTGCGACATTGTAATCAGGGAAACCTTGGCCGCAGCCTCCTCATTGGGCGCTTCATAAATATCCATAAAATCAAACGGCCCCAAAAGCGCGTAATGGTCTATCCATTTAACTTCCGGGCATTTCTTCTTAACTTCTTCAAACCATTCGCGGCCCATTGTTTCTCTTCTTTTCGGATTATGCACGTTATCTACAGATAACTTTGTCAGAAGTACATAGGTGGACATTGGATACCTCCTTTAATATGCTGTTTTGACTTTCGGAAGGGATTTATTCTTATTGTAAGAATTTCAGGTTAAATCTGCAAGTTTGTGGGCGTCTGACGGTAAAATAAAAACCCGCAAAATGCAGGCTTAGAATTTCTTTTTATACTGATTTATTCCATCTGGATCAGGCTTTAATCAAACTCGGTCGTCCATTCTGAGGTGTGATATTTGCTGAAGAATTTTTTGATCTGTTTAATTGTGACTCTTGCAGGGGATAATTCCGGTATCTCCTCCTCGCTGAAAAACTCCACACCGCTTGTTTCAATGCTCAGGGTTTCCTTGCCGCCCTGAAGTTCGCAGAGGAAAAACAGCTTATATACATGGAACGGGTGAGGAGGATAGTGCCCCTGCTTGTCGCGGTCGTAAACAGCAAGAACTCTTGAAGCTTTGACAATAAAGCCCGACTCTTCAAAGACTTCCCTTTCAACCGCAGTTGAAGGAGGCTCATTAGGATCGGCCCAGCCCCCGGGAAGCGTCCACCGCCCGTCGGACTTCTCCTTTACCATGAGTATCTTATCGTCCTTAAAAACAATTCCCCTTACATCCACCCTGGGTGTGGCATAGCCTGCCTGCTCTGAAAACAGGTCTTTTATTACTTCCTTTTTTACCAGAGAATGTTCCGAGAGTATCTCGGCGGCAATTTCCATTACCGACTTATATCTTTCAATATCAAATTCGTTCGATGCGTATTCAAGCCCGTTCTGGGCAATTGCCTGAAGGCTTTTAGCCCATTCCAGCCATTTGGGAATCATGTTACTTCTCTTTTAGTGTTAATAGTCTAACCCTGCGAACTGAAAAATTCTCCCGCCTCTTTGAGTGTCAGAATGACATCTTTTTTCTCAGCCTCAACGTCTGTAAGAATATCTCCAACACCTTTAAGAAGCACAAACCTTATCATTCCGTTTTTGTTTTTCTTGTCACTCAGCATGGCATTATAAAGCAGCTTAAGGTCTAGCCTCTGAAACTTAATATCCGGGTGAAAGTCTTTCAGCATTTCGGAAAGCTTCAGGAATTTATCGCCGCTTAAATAACCCAGATGGCGCGACAGAATAAGCGCGCATGCAAGTCCCGCAATTACAGCCTCCCCGTGCCTGATTTTGTAATCGAGCACGCTTTCGTATGCATGGGCAAACGTATGACCAAGGTTCAGGATCTTTCTTCTCCCGCCTTCTTTCTCATCTTCTGAAACCACGCGTGTTTTTATCTTAACCGACTTTGAGGCGGCTTTTTCCACTGTTTCGGGATCTTTCCCGAGGAGCTTTGTGGTATTTTCCTGTATGAAATTATAGAAGGCGATGTCAGACAGATACGCATACTTCAGTATCTCGCCCGTTCCGCAGAGCACTTCCTTATAGGGAAGGGTCTTTATAAAAGCGGTATCTGCCAGCACAAATTCGGGCTGGTAGAAGGCACCGATTATATTTTTAATATTACTAAAATTTATTCCCGTTTTTCCGCCAATTGCGCTGTCGCATACGGCAAGAAGCGTTGTAGGCACCTGCACATATTTTACGCCTCGCATAAATGTAGCTGCAGCATAGCCCGCAATATCTCCAATAACCCCGCCGCCCATGGCCACAATAAGAGTGTCCCTTGAGTACTTTTTTGCCAGGAGAAAGGAATATATTTTATTCAGGTTTTCCTGCGACTTGGTATTCTCCCCTGGTTTCAAAACCAGTATGTTGAACTTCCCATTAAAACCCGCAAAGGCTTTTTCAACCTTATTTTTGTACAGCCTGTGTACATTGCTGTCGGTAATAAGAAGTATATTACCCTTAAGTTTTCTTTTTTCAATTTCGGACGCAATTGTGCCGAAAATCCCTTCGCCTAAGAGCACGGGGATTGTTCTGTCCTTTAGCTCAATATTAAATTTCTTCATTAATTTTCTTTAGAAGAGTTTTTGCAATTTTGTCAACTGTAAGTCCCAGCGGGTAGTCATCCGTATTTATCACCAGGTCGGCCTTTTCATAGAAAAGGGAACGCTGGCTTAAAAGGTTGCTTATCTTGGCCTTGAAATTTTCCTTGCTTTCCTGCTCCTGTTCGGCATTGAACATGGGCCTGTCGCGCTTAAAGCGCAGCCTTTTATAAAGCGCTTCAGGGGAAGCTTTAAGGTAGACTATCTTACCGGTTTTAGTCAGTATGTCCAGATTATTATTATGTATGGAAGTGCCCCCGCCAAGTGAGATTACAACGTCATGCATTTGCGAAAGCCTTTTCAGGATTTCTGTTTCCTTATCCCTGAAAAACTTCTCCCCTTCATCCTTAAAGATATCGACTATTTTTTTTCCCATTTCCCCCTCAATTACCTTATCCAGGTCGTAGAACTCCCAGCCCAGAGTATTGGCAAGAATTGGCCCTATAGTACTTTTGCCCGAAGCCATGAAACCGTTCAGATAAATAATTGTATTCGACATAGGAAATTGCATTTTATAGTTACTCATCGTTAAAAATGAAGAGCCATACCAAGAGTAAAGGTAACGCCGTCAATATTAATTTTGGATGAAAATGAATCCTGCCCCAGCACTATTGTAGCACCTTCATAGTTGACTCGTTTAATTTTATATTTACTTGTAACCTCAAGTTCCGGGTCCCTGAATTTCATCTCCCCTCTCACTGAAATGAAGTTATTGATCATATAGTCTGAAGAAACCACAGCCTGTATGCCGTAGGCAAAATCGCGTTTAAGGTTAGAAATCTCCTCATCGCCAAATTTCCTCAGGTGCTCGCCGTAATAATAAGCCAGGCCTCCTCCCATCATGAACTTGAACCTTTCAGTCGAAAAAGGCAGAAGGTAATAAACCGAGAGTTCAATGGGAATAACCTTAAAGCCGTCTTCAACCATAATAGTCTGTGTGCCCGCGGAACCCAGGACGGTCAGGTTGGGGCCCATCTCCACTTTTCTTATATATTCAATATTCAGCCCGATCAGAATATCCCCGGTAATACTGTAGCGCAGTTCCGCCGAGGGGCTGAATATATCCTCCATATAAAAAGCATTGTTTCTGAGGATCTCATCGGGTGATTTGGGATTAAGAAATATTCTGGCCGTTGTGGTATAGTTATAATTCAGGCTCAGGCTGAAATTCTTATACACTTCCTGTCCTTGGACTCCCCTTGCCATCAGAAGGAAAGCCAGGCACTCCGCCAAAAATAAAAATTTTCTTAACATATAAACCCAGACATTTTATACCGTCAAATTATACATAAAGATAACTTTTTCATAACGAAAGTTCAATTTAAAAACAAATAAGTCCCGCAGACGAGGCTTGCCTGCGGGACTTATATGCTCACGATAAAATAAAGAGAAAGTTTATTTTGTTTCTTTTGCTACGGTTGCCCGTGTATTGTTGTGCGCTACGGCCAGTTCCAAGCTGTTCAGATTGGACTTTTTGATTCTATCGACCAGCTTTGCTGCCTTGCCTGTATCACCTTTTTTAGCATAAACCTGCGACATGTAATACCAGACCATGGGACTTTGATCATCGGCCTTTTGAAAATGTGCCAGTGCCTCATCATACTTATTCTGCTTAAAGGCAAGATAACCCATAATGGTCTCATATTGCTTTCCAATACCGGGATCAGTAGAGCCGCCAATAAGCTTATCCTTATTCTCCAGGTCGCTTTTTGCTTCATCCAGCTTGCCCTGGGCTATAAGTCCATAAGACCTGAAGAGATTTACCCTTGCCGTGAGATTCTTTTTGAGCTGATCGGCAAGGCCGGAAGCATCAATTTTTTCCTTTGCCATATCAAAATGCTTTATTGCCTCTTCAGGCTTTCCGTTTTCAACTAAAATGAATCCCTGATTGTTATGATTGTTAACTAAAACAGCAGCGGTACCTTCACTTTCAGCAAGCGAGGCCTGCTTATCGAGTGCAGCCAGTGCATTTGTGATATCGCCCTCACGTACAAAGGATACCGCCTGGTCATATAAGGATGCAAGCTTCCAGTTAGAAAGCGGTGACTTGTCGTAAAGCTGCTGGTAATTCTCCCTTGCTTTTGAAAAGTTGTTCTTGAAAAGATAGTTATTTCCCATGCCTTCATATGACGACCAGAAATTGGGGTCTATGCTCAATGCTTTCTGATACTGTTTAATCGACTCGTCATACCTGCCGTTTTTCAGCAGGAGCTCAGCATAGGAGTCGTAAGGATTGGGGTTATCCGGAACCAAAGATATGTACTTCTTAAATGCTGCCTCTGCCTTTTTGAAATCATTTTTGAATGAGTAGGCATACCCGAGCATGTTATAGGCAGGAGCATAATTCTTATCGATATTAATTGCTTTCTGCATGTGCTGAATCGCCGCATCATAATTTCTGTTTACCGCAAATTCATAGTTGCCTGCATACTGCTGTACACGCTTATCCCTGGGGAACATGCTTAAGAGTTTATCCAACGCTTCTTTTGCTTTGGCATTATTTCCTTCAAATTGGGACTTTGCAAAAGTGATTAACTGTTTCTCTCCCTCGGATACTTTGCCCATGAGGCTTTCAGCCTTTTCGAAGTCCTGTTTTGCATCAGAATATTTTACCCTGGTCTGGGCAAGTCCCCAGTATGCAAGCGCAAAATCGGGATCAGCCTTAATTGCGTCCTGGAAAGAGGCCCCGGCTTTATCGACCTGAATATTTCCCATATAGCGTAATCCCTCCAGGTATTTATCTCTGGCTTCCTGGGATTTAGTTGTAACCGGAATCTCATCTTTAGACATCATCGTCTGAGCTTTCACAGGCTTCTGCTGTTTCTGCTGCGGGTAGGCAAACGTGGATACCAGAACAAAAGAAAGCAGCATTACAAAGAACACCACTAACCAACCGGTTCTGAGTTTCATTTAGTCCTCCAATATTGTAAGAAATGATTTTTATGAAAAGAACATGAATTTACTCCGGGGATTTTGGGATATAAAAAAGCTACTTTTTCCCTTCGTATTATCAATGGTAAAACCTGTACCCTGGTTAAATTACATGCAGGTTCGGTTGGGTGAGTATAAAGTATTTACTTGTTATATCCGGGATGTTCCCGGGTCCGGGCATTAGGCCGGACTTAAGAATATGGAGCTGGATGCAGTTTCAGGAGGCTATTGGCAGCTTAAAGGAAAATGTGCTCCCCAGGCCTATTTCACTTTCCGCCCAGATCTCGCCCGACTGTGAAGTAACAAACTCCTTTGCAATGGCAAGTCCCAGGCCCCTTCCCCTGGGGTTATTTCCTATCTGAACAAACTTGTCAAATATTCTTATAAGGTCCTCCTTTTCAATTCCGGGACCCTGGTCACTTACTGAAAATCTGACAAAATTCCCATCCTTTGAGCTGCAGATGCTTAAGGTCCCGTTTTCAGGAGTATAACGTACGGCATTTGTTATCAGATTGACCAGCACCCAGACTGTCTTCTCAACGTCAGCTTTGATTGCTGGAAGGTCAGGTTCAATGCTGGTATCAACCGTAATATTCTTGTCGCTTATCAGCATCATAAGAGAGGTCAATGCGTAATCCATTATTTCATCGGCATTAGTTATGCCAATCTTAAGTCTTATGTTGCCGGATTCTGTCTGGGAATAGTCCAGAAGCTCATTTACCATTTTGGAAAGTCTTAGTGTTTCCTGCCTGACAGTCTGCAAGATCTTCTGATGGGCCGGACTGAGGTCCCCTAATCTTTTATCCTCCAGCAGTTTGATGCTCAGGTTTATTGAAGATAAGGGTGTCTTCAGCTCGTGAGATACTGTGGCAATAAGGTTTGTCTTTGCAGTATCCCTCTCCTCATACCTGGTCACATTCTTAAGTATTATAATATATCCAACGGTGTTATCAGGACTTTCTTCATCATCCGCCAGCCTGGTTTCAATTATTTCTTTTGTAAAGTATGCCTCTTTCCCGTTTAATACAATTGGTATATATGTATTTATGTGGTTCCCTTTTGAGTTTCCGGGGATGATCACACCCTTTAAGATCTCACGCATGAGATCATTGCTTAAAGCAATCTCCTGCGCCGACTGCCCGGCCGCATCACTTTCTTTCATACCGGTTATATCCTGGGCTGCCTTATTCAGGTATAGAAATTTCTTATCCTCGTCAATTATAAAGATTGCATCATTCAGGCTGTAGATTATGGCCTCCATCCTCTTTTTTTCCACAAGGAGCTTGTGCAGGTTATTGGCTTCATATTCCTTCAGCTTTGAAGACATGCTGTTAAACTCTTTTACCAGAATGCCAAGCTCATCTGCCGATGAATAGAGAAGTTTCTGGTCGTAATCTCCCCTGGATATTGCTTTTATTTTATTTGTCAGTTCATATATGGGTCTCAGTATATAAACAGGGAAATAAGCTATAAATACGAGTGCCAGGAGGAGGCTTAATGCGGTCAGTATCATCATATAACGCGTGACCTGCCTGGCCGTATCGGCAGCTTTATTGTTTTTATTTATTATGGCATTTGAGTTTATTTTATATATTCCTGAAATTGAACTTCTAACGTCATCATACTTATCCTTGAGCTGAATGGCATAATTTCTGTCCCCCGTCTTCTCAGCCTTTTCCATTATGTCAAGGAATCCGGAATAATCCTGCTTAAGTATATTTATAATTTCGTCTTCGCCCGTTTCGGTTATATTCTTCTCTTCGGCGTTGAGGTTGTCATTAAACAGACTGGTCAGTTTTCTCTGCTCGCTTTCATTTACAGCCGAAACATCATGCTTCAGAAGGTCCCTTTCAGAATGAAGCGTATAAAGCCCGTCCAGTGCTTTTAACATATTATCTGTATACTCAATGGACTTGTAGTTATCCTTTATTATTTCCCCTGAAACCCTGGAAAGTATGGAAATAAACTGCGAGCCCATAATTCCAAGCACCAGTATGATCACGAAAATGAATGAAAGGAGGAGCAATATTTTTGTTTTTAACTTATTCATTTTTTGAAATTACTAAAATGTCTATGTTTAAATGTTTTGTGAGCTTAATTAAATCTTTCAATACATTCTTTCCGGCCAGCTCTTTCAGGAAACTGGCACTTGGCTTCCCCAGAACAATGGTTCCAACCTCTTTATTCTTCGCAAATTCAACTATAGCCTCTGCAACACTGCGGCCCTTTGTCCTGGCTACTTCCGCATCCAGCTCAGCTGCAAGCTTGAAGTTATTCAGCAGATGCCGTTGTTCCGAAGCTTCTATGCTCTCAGGGTTTTCTTCGGGAGTCTGGACATAAAGCACATACCATTTTGAGTTATATACAGATGAAAGCCTGGCAGATTTCCTGATAAGGTTTGCACCGGATTTACTGTTGCTGCTAAGGCAAGTAAGAACCGCACTATTCCTCCCGTGAAGCTTTACAAACTCTCTTCCTATTTTGCGCCCTACCTGACGCGTGGATTCTCTTAGGGCAAGTTCCCTCAGCTGCAGGAGTTTTTCGGCCTGGAAAAAATTATTAAGTGCCGCAGGAATCTTATCCGCCTCATAAACCTTCCCTTCCTTAAGTCTCTGCACAAGATCATCTATTGTAAGGTCAACATTTACAATCTCGTCTGCTGAATCAATTACGCTGTCAGGAACCCTCTCTTTTATTTTGACGCCTGTAATCCTTTCCACTTCCTTGTTTACGCTTTCAATGTGCTGAATATTAACCGTTGATATCAGATTGATCCCGCTGTCGACTATCTGCATGACGTCTTCCCAGCGCTTGGCATTTCTGGAACCCGGGACGTTTGTATGTGCAAGTTCGTCAATTAGCACTAGTTCCGGCTTTCTTATAAGCACGGCATCAAGATCCATTTCTTCAAGCACCCGGCCTTTATAGAAAACTGACCTTCTCTTTATCTCGGGCAGTCCTTCTCTCAGTCTTTCAATGTCAGCCCTGCCATGGGTTTCAATATAGCCGATGCATACGTCAATGCCGCTTTCAAGGTGCTGGTGCGCTTCCTGAAGCATGCGGAATGTTTTCCCTACACCGGCCGCCATACCGATATAGATTTTGAACTTTCCCCTTCTGGAAGACTTTATCATTTCGAGAAAATATTCAACCGATTCATTCCTAAGGTCTTCAGCACTTTCCAAAGCCATTTTTCCCGATGTTATAATTTTCTTCTTATTACGTCTATTTTGTATGTCTCAAAATGCCAGTCGTATCTGTTTTCCTGGCTGCGGCTTTCGCCGGTTTTATAAAACCCAAGGTCTGTTAATACAGCTTTAATTTTATTTACAAGCTCCATATCGCATTCAGATTTGGGATTAAATAATTCCAGAGCGCCGAATTCATTATACTGCAATATAAGATGTTCCGGCTTTAGTTGTATAATCAGTATTGTATAATGCTCATCAGATTCGCCTTCAATCTTGATCTTATCCAGATGCGTCCTTATCAGTAAATCCGGCAACTCTTTGCTCAGACTATCTCTGACTAATAATATTGCAGCCTGTATGTCGTCAATATCATCTTTCCCCAACAGATACCTAAGGCGGTACCTTTCATCGGCCTGGGAAATTATTCCTTTAATTGCATTTTTCATCTGTTGTCTCTCCCATTAAATATTTTAGTAACCGTAGCTGAAGATTAAATAAATACCTTCTATCACCTACTTATCCGGATTGAATCAAGCGCCAGGTTTAACTTCAAAACATTTATCCTCTCAGGTCCCAGAAGTCCCAAAAGAGGTTTTTCAGTATATTCCTTCACAAGATCTACGAGTTCAGCTTTGGGAATTCCCCTTATGCGCGAGATACGTTCCACCTGAATAAGTGCTCCCCCGGTGGAAATGTGAGGATCCAAGCCGCTGCCTGAGGTTGTCACCATTTCCACAGGAATATCGGAGGTTTTAATACCCGGGTTATGAACAAGAAAGGTGTCAATTCTTGCTTTAACAGCCTTCAGGTAATCAGGATTTGAAGGACCCATATTGCTTGCCCTGGAAGCTTCGGCGTTATAATCGGATGCAGAAGGCCGGCTCCAGAAGTATTTGTCCATTGTAAATTTCTGCCCTATATTTTCATAGCCAATAACCTTTCCATTATTCATAACCGGATATCCGTCTGCAGCAGAGGGAAACAGCTGTGCTGCTGCCCAGACAGCAAGCGTAAAAATTAAGCTGCAAAGCATTAGCAGTGTAAAATGTATTCCCAAAAGATTTCTTAACGTTTTCATGATATTTATTCAATTTAAGGGTTCAAAGTAAGGACTGATCTTTTTCATAAGCATCAGAAAAATATGTTTATAGCCATGTCAATCAATTTAATTCCGATAAAAGGAGAAATAATACCTCCAAGGCCATAGATGAAAAGGTTTCTTCTTAGCATCGCTGTGGCACCTATTGCTTTATATTTAACACCTTTTAATGCCAGCGGAATGAGTGCCGGTATAACAAGTGCATTAAAAATAACTGCTGAAAGTATTGCTGATTCTGATGAGCCCAGCTGCATAATGTTAAGTGCATTGAGGCCCGGAATAGCAGCAGCAAAAATGCCGGGAATGATTGCAAAATATTTTGCAACATCGTTTGCAAGAGAAAATGTTGTGACATTCCCCCTTGTAATAAGCATCTGTTTGCCTATTTCAATTACCTCCAGGAGCTTGGTCGGGTCATTATCCAGATCCACCATATTGGCAGCTTCCTTGGCTGCCTGTGTTCCGGTATTCATCGCAACGGCAACGTCAGCCTGCGCAAGAGCAGGAGCGTCATTTGTACCATCGCCCATCATTGCAACCAGCTTTCCCGATTTCTGTTCCTCCCTGATATATTTAAGCTTGTCCTCGGGCTTTGCCTCTGCAATAAAGTCGTCAACTCCGGCCTTATTTGCAATATATTTGGCTGTCAGGGGGTTATCCCCTGTAACCATTACAGTCTTGACTCCCATCTTTCTTAAGCGTTCAAACCTCTCCTGAATGCCCGGTTTAATGATATCTTCAAGTTGAATTGCTCCCAGGGCCCTGCAGTTAACAGCCACTGCCAGCGGGGTACCGCCGTTTTCGGCTATATGTCTGACCTGACTTTCAATTTCAGCCAGCTCTTCCTTTGAATTATTTGAATCCGACAGGGTTTTAATTGCATCCCAGGCGCCCTTTCTGATTTCAATGCCGCCTGGCAGGTCAATTCCGCTCATCCTTGTTTCGGCGGAAAACCTGATAAATCTTGCATCTTTTATTTCACTGCCGCTTATCTTAACACTCTTTTTTTCTCCAAGTTCTATAATGGATTTCCCCTCCGGTGTCTGATCGGCCATAGAACTTAAAAGACAGTAACGAATGAATTCTTCTTCGGCAAAACCGTTTATTGGACAAAACTTTGTGGCCTTACGGTTCCCGATTGTAATTGTTCCGGTTTTATCCAGCAGCACTGTATCAATATCGCCGGCATTTTCAACTGCCTTGCCCGATTTTGAGATCACATTTGCCCTTAAAGCCCTGTCCATGCCGGCAATGCCTATTGCTGAGAGCAAAGCGCCTATGGTTGTTGGAATAAGGCAGACAAATAAGGAAACCAACGCCGCTATGGTTATTGTAGTTTTTGAATATTCTGCAAAAGGCTCAAGTGTTGCAGTTACGAGAAGGAATACAATTGTAAAACCTGCAAGGAGAATAGTAAGGGCAATTTCGTTTGGAGTCTTTTTCCTGCTTGCACCTTCCACCAGGGCTATCATTTTATCGAGGAATGTTTCGCCCGGATTACTTGTAACCAGAACGGTTATCCTGTCTGATAATACCCTTGTGCCTCCAACCACTCCCGAATGATCGGTGTTTGCTTCACGGATTACAGGAGCAGATTCACCTGTAATTGCAGACTCATCAATCGAGGCCAGGCCATCAATTATTTCGCCGTCTGCAGGAATTGTTTCCCCGGCCGATACGACAAACTTATCTCCCTTTTTAAGCTCTGAAGAGTTAATAACTTTAACTTCACCCGTAGATAACATTAAATTAGCCGGGGTGATCTCGCGCGTCTTCCTGAGTGATGCCGCCTGTGCTTTTCCCCTTGCCTCAGCTATTGCTTCGGCAAAGTTTCCGAACAGGTTAGTCAGAAAAAGCAGCAGTGTTATGGTTAAATTATATATAAACCTCCCCTGTCCGCTCTGCCTGCTGAATGCGGTTATTATGGTAACTATGAGCATAACAGCAGTTCCTAATTCAACCATGAACATTACCGGATTTTTCATCATGATAAGCGGGTTGAATTTCACAAAGGATTCTTTGAGGGCAGACTTAACAATTTCCGTTTCAAATAACCTTGTATATTTTTTTCTTTTTGTCATTTTTTCACCGGTTACAATTTCACCTGCATTGAAAAATATTCTGCAACGGGTCCCACGGCCAATGCCGGGAAGAACGACAAGGCCGAAACAATTACTATAACAGATATCAATACCAGGCCGAATGTCAGGCTGTCAATCCTAAGCGTACCTGCAGATTCGGGAACAGTTTTCTTTTTTGCCAGAAGCCCGCCAATTGCAACCGGCCCGGCAATAGGAATAAACCTTGCCAATAGCATGACCACCCCATCAATAATGTTCCAGTAATATGAATTTACATTCAGCCCAGCAAATTCAGAGCCGTTATTTGCCGAGGCAGAAGAAAATTCGTAAAGCATCTGTGAGAAACCATGGTAGCCCGGATTGGATATCCATCCGATCTTGGGATTAACAGAAGCAATATGTGAAGATATTGCGGTTCCCAGAAGTATTAACAATGGATGGAGCAAAAGGACGATTGCAGCTATCTTAATTTCCTTTGCTTCTATTTTCTTACCCAGCAGCTCAGGCGTACGGCCTACCATTAGACCCGCAATAAAAACTGCGACCACCAGATATATAAAAAAGTTCAGGAAGCCGACGCCAACGCCGCCGAAAATTACATTCATCATCATGTCTGTGATGAGAATTCCGCCTGAAAGGGGCATAAAACTATCATGCATGGAATTGACAGAACCGCTTGATGTGGATGTTGTAGTTACTGCCCAGTAAGCCGATGCGGCAGCACCGAAGCGCACCTCTTTGCCTTCCATATTGCTCGAATTCCGGGGCGATATTCCCATAGCCTTTATCTCAGGGTTGCCCTGCATTTCCCAGTGCAAGGCGAGCAGAATGAATGTTAGCATAAATACTGCCATTACACCCGCAATGATAAATCCCAGCTTCATTTTCCGGAGGTAAAATGAAAATGAAAAGACAAGACCCATGGCAATGACAATTATTGAATAATTCTCCACCATATTTGTCAGATAATTCGGATTTTCGAACGGATGAGCTGAATTGGTTCCAAACCACCCGCCTCCATTAGTCCCGGCCTGTTTTATTGCAATCATTGGGGCAGCAGGACCTGTTGCAACAGTAACAGTATCTCCCTGCAGCGTGGTAATTCTTGGGTATGCGCCAAAGTTCATGGGCACGCCGTTCAGGAGCAAAATGAGGGCTACGACAGAAGATATGGGCAGAAGGATCCTGGTAATGCTCTTTACTAAGAGGTTGTAAAAATTTCCGATGTCGGTCGACTGTCTTTGAACGAGTCCCTTAAAGAGCAAGGCTACTGCGGCAATACCCGTGCCCGCACTGACGAACTGCATGAACATGAGCAGAAACAACTGTGAAAAATATGAAAGAGCAGTTTCTCCTGAATAATGCTGTATATTTGTATTTGTTACAAAACTTACTGCCGTATTAAAAGCAAGCGTTGGTTCCATTCCCTTTATTTTCATTGGGTTTAAGAAAGGCTGGCTTACCAGAAGAAGAAGAAAAACCCACAGAAAGAATACAAGGTTAAGCAGGAGCATTGCCTTAAGGTTTTCCTTCCAATCCATCGGTTTATTCGGGTCAATCCCCGAAATCCTGAATACCAGTCTCTCAAGCGGGCTGAAGAAATCGCTCCATAGTTTTTCGCCCTTGAATACCCTGGCCATATATTTTCCCAGCGGATAGGCGAAAATTACTGAAAGAATAAAAGTTGCTGCAATTCCCAAAATTTCCGTATTCATTAATTTACCTTAAAATTTCTCGGGTTTAATTAATGCATAAATAAGATAGATTCCTGCAATCAGGCAGAGTATTAATAGCATTATCATTTTAATCCTCCCGGCAAGATTATATCTTATCAAAGAATTCAATAAACCTGATATTTATATAAAACAGCATTAAACCTAAAACCAGCATCAAAAGACTTATTAACATTTTTTCACCTCAGTTTTTGTTTTGGGGATTTATCTTTTCCCCGCATTTAATAATAGAAAATCCAATTGCATGCCAACAAGTCGGAGTAAAAAAAGTTTGAATTATCAGGCTTTTGACCTGTAATCAGGGGGTGAAAATTTGTTTTTCAGCGTGCTGGTTGCCAAAATGAAAATCTGGCTTTCGAAATGAAAATGTTTGTACAAAGAGGAATTGTAATGATTGTTTAGTTTTACGCAAAGGAATGGTGTTAATTTCCCGGCTTTATAACCCGTACTGCTGAAGCTTTCTGTAGAGTGTTGTAAGTCCTATGCCCAGCATTTCCGAGGCCTTCTGTTTATTTCCGCCTGCCTGGCTTAAGGCATCCAGTATATGCTGCTTTTCAAATTCATCCAGGGTCCTGGCAGTTTCCTTTTCCTGCAAGGCGGGAAAACTGAATAACACTTCCTTTGGAAGATACCCGGCTTTTAGTTTACCGCCTTCACTGATTATAACTGCACGTTCAATTATATTTCTCAGCTCTCTGATATTTCCGGGGAAATCATACTGCTTAAGCTTATCCAGGAATTCAGGTTCAACTTCGCTGACCGTTTTATTAAGCCTGGCACTGAAGTAATTAATGAAAGAATGGATGAGCGGAACAATATCCTCCCTCCTGTTTCTTAAGGATGGGATCTCCAGCTTAACAACGCTTAACCTGTAGTAAAGATCCTTTCTGAAACTGCCTTTTGCCACTTCCTCTTCAATGTTTCTGTTTGTGGCGGCAATAATCCTTACATCCACACTGGTAAGCTTTGTATCGCCCTGCTTGATGAAGGAGTTGGTTTCCAGGACTCTCAAAAGTTTGGCCTGGAGTGAGATATCCAGTTCACCAATTTCATCCAAAAGAAGCGTCCCCTTGTCGGCTTCTTCGAACAGGCCTTTTTTGTTCCTGACGGCTCCCGTAAAGGCTCCGGCCTTATAGCCGAACATTTCAGATTCCAGGAGCTCTTTAGAAAATGAGCTGCAGTTGACGGCCAGAAAATGCTGGTCTTTTCTGCTGCCGGCATTATGAATAGCCTGTGCAAAAACTTCCTTGCCAGAGCCGGTCTCCCCTATTAAAAGTACGGGTGCATCCGTGTCGGCTATCTTTTTTGCAAATGAAACAGTATCCTTCATTATGTCTGAATCGGCAATTATATTTTCAAAACCGTATTTCTCGCCGATCCTTTTTTCAAGCTGATTAATTTTTGTTTTAAGATTAACCTTTTCAACTGCCTTTTCAACAATTGGAATGAGCCTGTTGTCTTCATCGCCCTTTGTTATGTAATCAAAGGCGCCCGACTGAATAGCCCTCACCCCGTCTTTTATAGTTCCATATGCTGTAATTACAATTATCTCGCAGAGGCTGTTAATGGCTTTAACTTTTGGGATGAGGTCAATTCCGTTTGCATCCGGAAGGCGCACGTCGCTGATTACGGCCTGGATATCCTCCCTGGAGAGAATTGACAGCCCCTCCTCCGCAGTTCCGCTTTCCCACGCCTTAAAACCTTCCAGCTCAAGCATCTGCCTGATCAGACCTCTTAAAGGCTCTTCGTCATCGATTATAAGTATATTTGCTTTATTCATCATTGTTATGGATTTATAATACAAATTAATATTTTATTTAGTTATTAACTCTATTGATTTTGATTTTTTCCTTAACAGAATATTCGATGACAAAGTTAAACCCCGGAAACTTCTTGGGCAGATTGATCATGTTATATATCATTACCCCTATTGACATCCTGTCTAGCCAGGAGGATAAAGGCCAGCCGAAGTGTATATGAAGCCTCTTCTCCGGCGGCAGTTCGTAAGCAAGCGTCTTAAGAAGCGCAATGATCATTCCAAATAGATTCATTTTCCTCTGAATTGACATCCAGTAATGGTTTGGACTAATATTAGTAGGAGTATCCTTCCTCGGTGAATAAAAGCTTACATAAAGCGAATTACCGGCTTCAAGCGTTTCACCCTCAGTGGGACGCCTGAAATAAAGATGTACGTCATCTTCAGGCACATCCAGTATTGCAAATAGTAGATCCATCGGAGTCCTGGTTGCCCTTCTGACGGGAATCTCGGGCGCACGGGACTTGGCTATTCTAAGACCCGCAATAAGGAATATTAACGTAATTATAAACCATAGCAGTGTTCCAAAAGGCCTGTGGATTACAATGTAGGCAAATGTGCTTAATAGAACTATGAAAAGTAAAAGCGTTCCCAGCCTTGAGGTGTGATAGGTAATCTCCTTTGTGCCTTTCGAATACCTGTAGATAAGAAGTGAACCCGTATTGATGCAGAAGCTGGCCACAAGTCCCACAGCATACATTTCAGCTAAAATGGCCTGGCTTCCGCTTGTGATAATAAGAATTGCAGTATAGAAGATTCCGTTAATTATGTGAATTCTGTAGAGCGACTGATTTTTATTCAGCTGTATTAGCCACTGATAGCTATACCTTTCGGCAACTTTTTCGATTAGCTCTGCCGAGGCAACCATGGCAGTGTTCACAGCCATAATAAGCGTAATGCTTGCAAGAACGGCTACAACAATCCCGAAGAGCTCCCCGTTTACACTTGAAGCAAATGCCGGAATAAGATCGGTCTCATGTCTGCTGATATCGACATTTGAAGAAAGTGCAAAAAGAGCAATAATCGGAGTTACAATTCCAACCGTAACGGCTAAGAACAGATATGCACGTCTTATCTCCTTCCAGCTTTTTACAAGAGAGGCCGTCTGGAGCACAGACTCAATTCCCGAATAGGCCAGTATACAGCTTCCGATTCCGATAATTACATTCTGGTAGCCTGCAAATAAAGAACCGTGACTTATGTCCCCCCAGAAGCCTTTGAAACTTTCTCCTATTTGGCCAATTGTACCGGGGTGCATATTAACTGCACCGCCTATTATGAGGTTTACCAGTACGAAAGCTGCAAATACAAATATCAGAAACGTAAACTTTGCATTTTCCTTAATTCCAACAATATTAAGCCCTGTTATGGCCCATATGACTCCGAACTTCAGAATAAATTTCACTTCCGGCCCCATGGCAAGAAACGACGTGCCGTTTTCAACCGCGCTTACGGTTGAAATTGTTGCAGTTAATACATAATCCACAATAATGGATGAAATAGCTATAAATGAAAAACTCGGGCCCAGAACAAGATATGAAAACGAATAAACACCTCCCCCCTTGATGTTATTTACTTCCAGTATCTCTGCAATCTCAACCATTCTTGTGGAAAGAAACCTTATAAGAACGGAAGTAAGCCCAATATAAACAATTGCCTTTAGTCCGATGAACCTGTAGGCTTCAAAGGGGGCGTAGTAGATTGAGGTCAGTTCATCCATTAAAGTGATAATTCCAACGGCAATCCACGTCAGGTACCATCTGCCGTTAAAAAGGTACGACAGGTAGTCCTTCCTGGCCATGAGCTTAATGAATCCCGCAACAAGAAGAATATTTAATACAAGGTATACAGCCGTAGTCATAAAAAGTGCACCTGAAAATAGTTTAATAAGAGACAACCTGTTCACACAGGAGTTGGTGAGGGATACGGATGCTAAATAAGTGCCAGAGTTTTATCGGCCTTACGGTACCGATTTCAGCTCCAAAAGTGCACTTTCATTTTTTCCATAAAAAAGGATTTCCAAAATGGAAACGGCATTTTTCAAAATGAAAAACCACATGAGTGATACCAAAATTGAGGAAGGTAATTTTATTGTCACTTGCAATTTTTCTTATTTCTGCAATAATTGGCTGTGCAGCAGAGCTTTAAACGGCCTTGCCGCAATTCCATTTAATTTTAACATTTCCTTTTGAAAGGAGGAAGAATATGAAAGCAGGAAAGGTTGTAGAGGAATTCCTGACAGCTATAGAAAATAACGACTTTACGAAGGCAGATAATTTTCTCTCTAAGGATTTCAAGGTGGTTGGTGTAGCCCCGGAACCGCTCGGCAGCAATGAATTTCTGGGCGTGCACCGTGCTTTTAATAAAGGGATGCCTGACTTCCGCTTTAATTACAAAATAACGGAAGAAAGGGGTGACCGTGTGTTTGCGAAGGTAAAACTTACAGGTACACATACAAACACCATGCCCTCTCCTGCCCCGGGCATAAAAGACATTCCGGCGACAAATAAACCGGTAAAGATGCCTGAGGAAACGCTTGAAGTTACGGTTAAGGACAACAAAATCACAAAACTGAAACTTTCTCATGTTGAAGGCGGAGGACTGCCGGGAATCCTGAAACAGCTTGGAGTTGAAATGCCGGTTGGAGTACCCCATTAATGAACTGCAGAGGATAATACATAGCTGATTATAATAGAATATTTCACACCCTGCCTGTATCTGAAATAACAGTCCGCAGGCAGGGATTTTTTTCTGCGAAACTTTTACCTCATAACGCCTTTCTGCGGCCTGTAAATCATAATAAATAAAACTTAACAATTATTTAACAGCTACTATCGCGGCGTTTTATTATTTTTAAGGTGTGATATTGCTGCAATAATAAAATTTTATTTACATTGTATCACGGCTGTTTACTGATTCGGGAAATAATTATACTTACTGAATCTGTTTTACGGCTGACTTATAATTATAATTCGAGGGAAGGATCATGCAGGAAAACTTCGTAAAAGAAACTGAGAGCTTAAAAGAGAACCTCATTAAAATGGCATCGCTGGTAGATGAACAGGTCGGAAGGGCCACAAAGGCTCTTGAGACCGGCGACGTGGAACTCTGCAAGGGCATGAAAGCCAAGGATAACGAAATTGACGCCTACGACAACCTGATAAATACACAGTGTGAAAATATTCTTGCACTCTTCCAGCCAGTTGCCAGCGACCTGAGATTTATTATGTCTGCCCTTATGATTAATAATCAGCTTGAACGCTGCGGTGATATTGCAGTTAATATTGCACAGAGAATAAAAAAAACCAAAGGCTTTCACGACTTCATCAAAGAATCCAGAATTGTAGAGATGGGCACACAGGCAAGAATGATGGTGCGCGACGCAATTGATTCTTTCATTAACAGAAGTACAGACCGGGCACGCAATGTACTGGATTCTGACGACGTTGTGGATAAGCTGAATAAGGAAACATTCAAGTTCCTTGTTTCCAAAATGCAGTCCGACCCCTCACTTATTGAACCGGGCAGCCACCTGATCGTACTCTCAAGGCACATTGAACGCCTTGCAGATCATGCAACAAACATTGCCGAGGACCTGGTTTTCTACGTGGATGCTGAATTTATTACACATAAAAAGAAACTGGATAAAGGCGGAGATCAGGTAGAATAGATTACTTAGCTTTATATTAAGCCAGAGTGCAGAAATACTTCTGCACTCTTTTTTTTTGTTTTAATCATCCGTATTTTCCCGAAATATACTCCTCTGTAAGCTGCTCCTTAGGCTTTGTAAATATTGTCCTTGTGTTGTTGAATTCTATCATTTTCCCCAGGAGCATATAGCCTGTATAATCCGATACACGCGAAGCCTGCTGCATGTTGTGCGTTACAATTACAATAGTATAATTTTTCACGAGCTCGAGCATCAGTTCCTCAACCTTCATTGTTGCAATGGGATCCAGTGCCGAGCAGGGCTCATCCATTAAAATCACCTCAGGCTCAACTGCAAGGAGCCTTGCAATACAGAGCCTCTGCTGCTGGTCCAAAGGAAGCCCCAGAGCCGGTTCGTCGAGCTTATCCTTTACATAGTCCCACATCCAGGCATCCTTAAGGCTCTTCTCTGCAACTTCATTTAGTGCCTTTTTATTCCGCACTCCGGCCACTTTAAGTCCGTAGGTAACATTCTCATAGATGGAAAGAGGAAACGGGTTCGGCCTCTGGAAGACCATACCAACCCTTTTTCTCAAGTCAGTTACTTCCAGCCCCTCAGTGTATATGTCTGTTTCATCCAAAATTATCTGTCCGGTTATTTTTGTCCCCGGTATCAGATCGTTCATGCGGTTAAGGCACCTTAAAAGTGTAGACTTTCCGCATCCCGAAGGGCCGATTAAAGCGGTAATTTTATTTTTCTCGACCGGCATGGAAACACCGGTCAACGCCTGGAACTTTCCGTAAAACAGGTCCAGGTTTGCAATCTGCATTTTATTTTTACTGTCAGTCACTATGGTATCCATCAGCCGAATCTTCCTGTAATGTAATCATTGGTCTCCTTTTTCTTTGGAGCGGTAAATAGCTGCCTCGTCAGTCCCATCTCAATCATTTCCCCCATCAGGAAATAAGCCGTTTTATCGGCTACACGGGCAGCCTGTTTTGTATTATTTGTCACGAGTATAATCGTGTAATCTTTTTTAAGCACCGTAAGAGCGTCTTCAATTTTTGCCGTCGATATGGGGTCCAGTCCTGAACATGGTTCATCCAGAAGGATAACATCAGGCTTCATTGCAAGAACGCGTGCCAGGCAAAGCCTCTGCTGCTGGCCACCTGAAAGCCTGAGTCCCGAGAGCTTCAGGCGGTCCTTAACCTCATCCCAAATGAATGCCTCGCTGAGGCTTTTTTCAACCAGCTCATCCAGCTGTGATTTATTGTTTACTCCGGAGAGCCGAGGTCCGTAGACGACATTTTCATATATGCTCATCGGAAGCGGGACCGGCATGGCAAAAACCATCCCCACTTTTTTCCTGAGATTAACCACATCCACTTCAGGATCATAGATATTCTGCCCGTCCATCAGTATTTCACCTTCGATCCTGGTTCCTGTTTCGAGCTCATTCATCCTGTTTAAGGAACGGAGGAATGTTGTCTTGCCCGAGCCCGCCGGCCCTATTACGCCCAGGATCTCGCTGGCCGGAATATCCATATTAATATTCTTCAGAACCGGGGAGCCGTTATAGTAAAAATTAAAATTCCTAATGTTATATTTAGTACTCATTAAAACTATCCTCTTCTGGCAATGAAACGGTTCATGATCCAGTATGCTGAAAGATTAACAATCAGCACTGCAATAATTAAGGTTGCGGCCGTTCCGTATGCGTTTTCCTGTGATATGCCTTCGCGTGCAAGCAGATAGAAATGAACTGCCATTGTGCGCACGGAATCAAATGCTGTAGCAGGGAGCCTTAAAGATGATCCTGCAGTAAAAATTACCGCTGCTGTTTCACCTATTGAACGCCCGATTGATAGCATTACACCTGTTACAATGCCCGGAAGTGCGTTCGGCAGAATTACTTTCCTCACAGTCTGCCATCCCGAGGCCCCGAGGGAAAAACTTACCTCCCTGTAAACTTTCGGCACTGAGCGTATAGCCTCTTCGGATGTACGGATTATTGTTGGAAGCACCATCACGGCAAGCGTAAGGCTGCCTGCCAGAATTGACCATCCCATCTGAAGCGTAATAACAAAAAATATGTAGCCGAAAAGACCGAATATTATTGATGGAATTCCTGCAAGACAGTCGGTTCCGAAGCGGATGATTTTTGTCAGCAGCGTTTCCTTTGTATACTCGCTTAAATATACGGCAGTAAAGACTCCCAATGGGGTTGCAATTAAAAGAGCAACTGCAGGAAGTATAATTGTCCCGATAATAGTCGGGAAAATGCCGCCCGAGCGCCCCATTTCCTGCGGGTTAGATGTAAGAAAATGCAGGTTGACTACAGGGAGTCCCTTTTCAAGTATGAAAAATATTATAAATACAAGTATGAGAAGTACCAGTACTGTAGCTCCGCCAAGTATGACAACAGCAGCCTTCTGTGTATGACGCGGGTTTATTCTCATCTTTTTGCCGTCCTTTTTCTTAGTGCAACGCTGGCAATAGAGTTCAGTATGATAATGCCTGCAAAGAGAATCACACCCGTTGCAAAGAGCGCCTGGCGGTGCATTCCTGTAGCATAGCTCATCTCAAGGGCGATATTGGCAGTCAGCGTCCTTACGGAGTCGGTTGCCGAATGAGGTATGTTTACAGAATTTCCCGCAACCATAATTACCGCCATTGTCTCTCCTACCGCGCGGCCGAGTCCGAGGATGATGCTTGCTATTATACCCGACTTGGAGGCCTTAATTGTAACCATGTGTATCGTCTGCCAAGTGGTGGCTCCGAGGGCAAGCGAACCCTCACGGTAGCTTCTTGGGACGGCCATAATGGAATCGATGCTGATGCTGATAACCGTGGGCAGAATCATGATTCCGAGAATAATTGACCCTGCCAGTAGTGAAAGCCCGGGGCCGCCGAAGTAGCTCCTTATAATGGGGGCCAGCACCACTACGCCTATAAATCCGTAAACTACCGAGGGAATGGCAGCAAGAAGTTCTATTGTAGGCTTTACAATTTTCATCAGGGGCCTCGGTGCATACTCGCTTAAGAAAAGTGCCACTGAAACGCCAAGCGGGGCACCAATGATCATAGCGCCGAATGTAACCCAGAGCGAGGCTGCTATCATGGGGAAAATGCCGAATTTTCCGGCTGCCGGGTTCCAGTCGGAAGCAAAAAGAAAGTCCTTGAGTCCGTACTGAAAAATAAAGGGCAGCCCTTCATTTATAATAAACAGGGTGATCAGTAAAAGAGCTGAGATAGCTGAAAACGCCACCAGCATTAAAATCCGCCTGACACCCTTCTCACCAA
>JBLNAZ010000168.1:0-12059 GCA_050259615.1 Syntrophomonadaceae bacterium
GGTATAAGGTTCTTAAAGAGATAATTACCGTTTGCATCAGTCTTTGTCGTACCAACTTTCATTGATGCGCATTCAATGCAGTCGCGACGGCTGAAAGCATTAACACCGGAAATATTGTCACCGCAGGTGTATAATGTTAAAGTGATGTTAGGCATTACAGGCTCGTTCTTTTCCTGAATACCGTCTTTATCAACATCATTCCACACCAGATCGCCAACGCTTGCAAGCTTGCAGTTATCTTCTTTATTGCAGATAGCAAAGTCGATATCCATATTCTTCGTGCAGGCATTGAACATCATGCAGCCGGTCATGTTTGTTTCATAATCCGGGTTGCATACATCCGGGCAATTAGGCCTTGGAACTGTTCTGAAGCCGTGAGGCAGAGCAATTTCAATGCAGTATTCACCTGGAAGCAGATCACTGAATTGATAATGACCGTTCAAATCTGTTACGGTTTCGCCAACTTTTAAGCCTTTGCAGTGTCTTCTGTCAGCGCTTAAATAATCGTGGCCGTCCATTGGAATAATGTCGCATGCATAGATGTTTAAGCAAACACCGGCAATACCAACTTCATCACAATCCTGTACACCGTTGTGATTGCAGTCGTTAAATACCATGTCGCCTATGTTGACCAGATCGCAGTCCTGAATCTTGAACAGACCGGCATCAACACTTAAAAGCTCTGTTGTAGATTCAAATATGCAAACGAATCCGGAATGATCCAGATACGGGAATATATCAGAATCTTTCTCATCGCTTGTTCCCTGGAATACAGGACTTACAGCCCAGCCGTCAGGAACTGCAATTGCTACAAAATACTTTGCCGGACAAAGTCCGCCAAAGGCGTAGTTTCCGTTTACATCGGTTCTTGTCTTCGCAACTAATTCAGCACCGTTCGGAATGCTGTTAGTCGTTAAACCAGTTGTTGGTAATTCACCACACTTGTAAAGAGAAACTTCAATATCCGGCAATCCAGGCTCGCCAAGATCCTGTACGCCGTTTTTGTTTAGGTCATTCCAAACCAGATTTCCTATAGCTTTATGCCACCCCATACTCTGTGCCTGAACGACCCCGGAAATAACCAGGAAACATGCTGTGAACAGCATGAAGAACACGTGTAACCTTTTCATCTCTCATCCTCCTAAATTGATTAATAATTAATTAATAGAACCCCCGATTTTCAGAACATATATTTGAGCCATTTTACTCGCATAGCTGTTACGCAAGGTTTTGCCTGAACACTTAAGGTCATATATATATTGTTGGCTTGAGATCGCTTTGGCGCTATTTATTATTAATTCTTTATTAAAATCATTTGAATGGATTAACTGAGATTGAAGGTTATCAATTATTGCAAATGCTGGCTCTTCGTCAGAGGCTTTAAAGCAGTTGTACCCGGTGCTGTTTAAGAACAGCTTCTGAGCTTTTCTTATTTTTAATTCATCATAAACAGTTGAAACAGTTTCCATCGCGTGCCTTGGCATTATTGCATATTTAACGGGTTCGGTTTTACCTTTCTTCTTATCTTATTTATTAGGCCAGCCCGGTTATTATGCCGGGTTTCGCTCGAGTATTTTTATTAAGGTTTTATTATTTTCTTTTTCAGACTGCACGCACTTCACCCCGAAACATAAAATGTCCTTTTCCGGTTTGTGAAACTTTTATTGTTTCATAAACCGGTTTCTAAATACCATGATGAAATTTCTAAGGGACAGGAACCAAACACTCAACATTATATTCATTTAGATTCTTTGTTATCGCGGTATTTTAATAACTCTGGCTTCTGTCTCTGACTTTAAGAATCTTTTCTGTCTTGCTCCTGGATCGAAGTATTTTTGAATTATACTTTGGAGTAATGAGGATTCTTTTTCAAAGACATGCTGCTGATCTACCTGTCATGGAACTCCTTTGCTTGTTATGAAATATTTTTTTTGTTAAAAATTAAAGAAGGTTGTTTATTTTTTCTATCTGAAACAGGAGTAACAAACTGTATGTTGTTTAGTTACTTCTTTAAGGAAGTTAAAAGGTTTTCGAAAAGCAAGTGCAGGATTCACGTGAAATGCGTATTGTGATCTACAACATATTTTTTGCGGTGGAATCTGGCCTGCAGGCGTCCTGCAGGCATTCTAATAATCAATTATATATATAAGAAAGCATTTTTAGAATTAATTTCCATTTCTTTTTTACGTATGGGCTGCAAATATCCGGGCCCATGCGGGATACAAAATATCAATTGCAAGTTTATTTGACTTCATCTGAAATACTTCATTGCCGTTAAGCACATCTTTGAATGTCACGTCTTTTAATGAAGGTATATTAAGCTCCAGCGCCTGCGGCTCATCTGATGAATTAAACACTGCAATGACCGTCTCTTTTTCCGCGCGCCGCATAAAGGCGAACTTATCCATTGAAACGTGCAGCTGCGTGTAGTCTCCATTCTTCAACGCCTTCGACGAATGCCGGATCTGCGACAGCCTTGAAATTGCTTTTGTTAATTCAGGACTGCGACCGTTTGTAAATTCCGCTATGTTAAGTGACGGCCGCAGCGCATCATCACTGCCATTGCGCTTTTCACCTCTTACTGCCCACTCGCTTCCATAATATAAAGAAGGCACGCCCGGCATTGTAAAAAGCAGACAGTATAAAGGATAAATATGCGGGGGGTTCTTAATTACGCTGGCTATGCGGTTTACGTCGTGATTGTCAGCAAATGAATAAAGAGGCATATTACTGTACATGCCGCTATTACCGAACTGGCGGTTTAATGAATATGCTATTTCAAAATAATTTCTGTCATTAAGACTTGAATATAGTCCTTTGTAGCATTCGTAGTTTGTGACGGAATCGAGAGTTTCTTTATTTACCCAGCCCCTGTAATCTCCATGAATGATCTCCCCTAAAAGCCAGAAATCACTGCGCTTATGCTTTGTTACAAGTGCAAGATCTTTCAGGAATTTTATATCTATGCAGTCCGCAGCATCAAGCCTCAGACCGTCAATTTCAAAGTAATCTATCCACATCCTTACAGCATCAAACAGGTGCTCTCTTGTGTCGTGATTATTTAAATTCAGCTTTACCAGGTTATAATGCCCGCTCCAGGCTTCATAGCGGAATGGATCGCCCATCGGACTCTTGTGGCTAAAATCGAGGCCGTAAAACCACGATTTGTAAGGAGATGACTCCCCGTTGTGCTGAAGATCATTGAACGGCTTGAAGTTACGCCCAACGTGATTGAATACTCCGTCAAGAATTACCCTCATGCCGTTGCGGTGAAGTTCGCCAATAAGACTTTTCAGCTGTTCGTTCGTTCCCAGCCGCCTGTCTACATTAAAATAATCGGCTGTGTCATATCCGTGTGAAGTGGACTCGAACAATGGCCCCAGATACAGCGCATTTACACCCATGGATTTCATGTGAGGAATCCAGCTGTAAATCTTATCCAGACGCGGCACGGCAGGTGAATTAAAATCATTTTCTTTTGGCGCTCCGCAGAAACCGAGCGGATATATATGATAAAAAACAGAATCGAATGACCAGTGTGACAAGTGATTTGACCTTTCAATTAAAATTAAGCCCGGCCTCCGGGCCGAAAATATTAAGAATAAATTCCATGGCTGAACTGATGGACTGCCTGAAAGGCGGACTGCATATCCAGCTTTATATGATTGCCAAGGAAAAGTGTTATATAATTATTTATAATGCCAAGGAATGTAAAAGCGTAACGCTTCTGCCTCCCTTTCATATTTCCGTGGTCTTCTGCAGCTTGGATAAACATTTCTTCAAGAATATGGATCAGCTCCCTGTTGTACCTGGAACATGCTTCAAGAGTCTCGCTCTCAGGCCCCGAGAAACACATGGCAAGCTGCATGCGGTAGAATTCCTTTTGTTTTTTCACAAATGAAAAGAAAGCTTCAGCTATTTTCTGAAGCGTCGCAGGCAGATCCCTGTTGTACTCTGCGGCTGTCCGGACCGACTCCATTAGAACGCTGAAATGTTCCTCGAGCAGTGCATCCAGCATTCCTCTTTTGCTCCCGAAATAGTGATACAGCGTCGGCTTTGTTATACCTGCCTCATCAACTATCTGCTGCACCCCTACGGCTTCGTAACCCAGAGATGAAAACAGCCTGAGGGCTACACATAATATATTTTCGCGGTTATCCATTTTTTGCCTTCCGGTAATTAATGGTTTAAATATACCGATCGGTATACTGAAATGCAATGGATTTTTTGGAGAATTCCCGCTTCCCCGGGACCTGGCGGCCCCGGGCTGTCAATCCTCTGCGGAGGACTGACCGCGGCTAAAACTTATCAAGGATAATTATAATTGCTTTGGATCTAATATATAGACAAACTGATCAGATGCGCTTCGCCTGCCTATTTTTGCTATTAGGTTATTCTCCTGACTTATGAAATCAGAAGGCGGGTTTTCCATTCTTTCTTCTGCAATAGGTTCAACAGATTCTACACGGTCAACAGCAATCGCAGAACTCTTGCCCCTGATTTCTGTTATTACTGCCATCTCCCTGTGCGTCCTCTGCAGAAGCTGCCTCGTTTCTTCGAAAAGGTTTACTAGCTCTTTCAGCTTTGTATTGCGGGCATCTTCTATTACCTTAAATGCCTCATCAAATTTATTTTCCAATTTGAGCTTTTCAACCGTATGAGCAAAGGAGTGAATCATCTTGTGCGGCTCATCAAATTTTTCAAGCTGAAGAGATAGTATATAATTTGCAGTTGAAAATGAATCATACCACTTCCCGAATGCACATTTGTGCGGGTCTGTTGTAAGCTTGAAAGGACGGTTTTCAACCGTTGAATTATAAAGTTCTTCTATCCAGTTTTTATGATCCTGCTCGCGCTGATGCAGAAGGGATACCAGATCCTCAAGCTCATTTTTTGCAGATTCCAGTGAAAGCTTCGACCGGAGATCAACTACTGGTACTATGGTCCCCCTATTATTGAACACCCCCCTGACACTTGAAGACATATCCGGAAGCTGTGTTACCTGGGGCAGTATTACAAGTTCACGCACATACTGGCACGAAATGCCAATTAGCTGCTTTTTTACCCCGCAAATTACGTAGGGCAGATTCTGCTGCCCTGAAAAGTCTGAATCAAGATTAACTGAAACCACTGCGTTTCCCCATTCTATATTTTGGCTGTTATCTGATAGTTATTTATAAAGTTAACAAATATAAGGGTTTAGAAGGATCTATGGAAACTATTTTTATTTATTTATTTTCCCCTGCAGAACGCAAAAGGGTATTTATGAATTCATTGATTTTATGGGGGTAAATTTCATAATTCATATCATAACACGTTGGCGTTTTATTGGAATTGAACTTTCATTTATAAATAACGGAGGTAGACAATGGCACCTGCCAATATTGTTGAGGAATTCCTGATTGCAATTGAACAGAGAAACTTTACTAAAGCCGAGGATCTTTTATCCAATAGTTTCAGGGTAACTGGCGTGGGGCCTGTTGCACTTGACGGCAGTGACTTTATGAGCGTTCACCGCGCTCTGGGCAGCGGAATACCCGATTTCAGGTTCAATTATGAGTTCCTGAAGGAAAAAGCGGGCCTCGTAACCGCTAAATTTCATATTACCGGTACCCATACCAAATCTCTGCCCGCTCCTTATTCAGGCCTGAGAACTACTGCGCCTACTAATAAATCCATTAATATGCCCGATGAAATTGTGGAGTTTAACGTCAGGGATAATAAAATTCAGAAAATGCAGGTTACTCACGTCGAAGGCGGAGGACTTCCTGGACTCCTGAAGCAGATCGGCATTGAAATGCGCGTGGAAGCCTGAATTTGAAATCCGCCGCAAAGGGTTTTTCTTCCCTTCTCAGGGTAAAAAAAAGGCTGCACGGAAATCTCTTCCGGGCAGCCCAAAATTAATGCTTTGTGGAAAAATTTACTTGAGAAGAACTAACTTTTTCGTCTCGCTGTATTTTCCTGATGTCAATGTGTAGAAATAAATTCCGCTTGGTATATTGCCTGCATTAAATACTGCGGAATAGCTTCCGGCTGGCTTTTCTTCGTTTATTAAGGTTGCAACCTCATTCCCCAGTATGTTGTAAACTTTAAGTGTCACAAAGCCGTTATTCGGAATGCTGTAGCTTATTGTTGTTGAAGGATTGAACGGATTCGGGTAGTTCTGCTTTAATGAATATGCTGCAGGAACTGCTGCCTTATTTTCCGGCGCGGCGCTCACACTTGCCGTTTCCATTGTAAAGATTACAACAGGAGTAACGTTTTCTGAAGTTATGCTGGCATACCCTGGCGCAGTGTCTTTATATTCATACATATCTGCCGAAACCATATATGTGCCGGATGCAAGGCCTTCAACCGTATACTGACCGTTCTCATCAGTCATTGCAAATCCTGAATACTGCCCCTTTTCGTTAAGTATTACTGAAAGCGCACCCCTGATCCCCTTGCCGTAGCTGTCTTTTATAAATCCGGCAATTGAACCTTTACCGCCTAATGTGTTTATGCCTTTAACTGTAAAGTTAATGTTTTCCATAACAGTGGCTTCGGTAATTATGAGCGTATCTGCATTCTTTCTTGAAAAGACAGATATTCCGTCGGCCCTGTAATATGAAGGTATATAGCCCGGCCTTGGTATTGCCTGCAGTAAATATTTACCCGGTGTAAGATTTGCAAGAGTGTAATTTCCCGTAGAATCCGTTAGAACTCCGGTCTTTGCAAAACCGTACTTGCCGTCTATGATCCTGTAAGCAACAACTCCCGCTGCAACACCCTGCGAAAGTGTGTCTGTCACCTTGCCGCTTATACTATTGGCCAGAACAGGTTTGCTTTCCAGAACAAAATTTATGTCCCTGAGGTCTGATGTTACAACAAGCCTGTCTGCCTCCTGGAGCGTTTTCTTGTTGATATAATACTGAGGCAGATAATCCTGACTGACTAAACGTTTATCCCTTATAGGTTCAGCAAAAACAACTACAGTGTCATTGTTTCTTACCGTTACCGTGTAGTTCCCCTGGTCATCGGTAAATCCGTTGGATATGTTGCAGGATTCTTTCATCTTACCCTGCTCAGAATACTTTTCATTATTTACAAAGGCATTAAGACGAAAAACTTTAATCCTGGATCTGACAGCCTTTCCGTCATTATTCTTTACACTGCCTTTGATGGTATAAAGAACAGGCGGCGTAAAAGGAGCTAATGAAATGGTTATGTCAGCAGTCCCGTTTTCAGCAACTGAAACTGTTTTTGCAAGATCCCTCGATTTTGCATTTTCATAAAATTCACCGGCAAATTTTTCTGCGATGGCATAAACATAATATGAGCCCGGAAGCAGATTGGCTGAAAACCTGCCCAGCGTATCTGTCGGCACGCTCATTAAGTACGGAGTTTTTAACGGATTGACCGGTATAAACTGAACCTTTCCTCTCTTTACAGGGTTGTTTGTGCCGTCTGAAATAACTGTACCTGTAAGAGTTCCTTTTGCAGGTTCGGTAAACGAATATGTTATCTCTGCCAGATTCGAAGGCTGGCTTTCCTGGTCAGGTCCCATTGCGGTCACATAATACGTATACTTTTTACCGTTTAGAACGTTCATGTCAAAGAAATAAGGGATAATGCTTGCCTTGCCTATTCTTTTGAATGTACCCGTGTCGGAAGCCGCCCCGTCCTTGCGGTAAACAATAAAATTAACGAGAACTTTTGCAGGATACTCCCATTTCAGATTCACACCTTTCATCATTTCAGCTTTTGCCGCCGAAACACTTAGATTTACGGGTGCTGGAACCTGGGAGTATGTCTGACTTAAAAAACCAAGAGCAAAGAGTGCAATAAGTAAGTATTTAATTGTAGTCTTTTTCATTTTGATTTCCCCCTGAAACATTTTCTTTCAATAGAACCATTATTACTGCTGAAATCTCTGATTCGTTCTCCGGCCTCCTTTTATGAATCAGACAGCCGCGGCAAAATCATAACGGACGGTTTCTATATTAATTAAACAGACAACAGATCCTAAAGGTTTAAACACTTTGTACAACATAAATTTTTGTTTGATCAGCCGCAAGAATTTTCTTCAGCAAAACTAATAAGACCCGGACGTCCGGAGATTGTATCATCCGCTGGTTTGAAATCCGGGCACTAATCTAAATGAACTTTGCCCGGTTTTTATTCGTTGATTTATTATGCTGCTTTTAAGACTTCCCCGGAATCTTGCGATAATTGCTGCTTTGTCTGTATCTGTATTCCCCGGAGTTAAATTGTTATAACCGGTACTGTAGCCGCTTAAATAAACAAAGAGGCAAAGCTCTGAAAAAGAACTTCGCCCATGCTTTCTTATCTTGTATTTAATTCATAAAACCGGAAAGGTACTTTATGAAAGCTTTATTTAGAAATAATATGGCGCTTGCTACTTTCATTGTCCTGCTTGCTTTGATAGTTCCATTTGCCGATGGATGCAAGAAAAATGATACTGTCACAAACAGCACTCCCGTCAGCACAGGAAGTACAAATCAGGTGGTTATGCAGAACAGTTCCTTCTCCCCTGCAAGTCTGACCGTAACAGCCGGGACTACTGTTACCTGGACAAACAAGGATTCTTATGACCATACGGTAACAAGCGGAACGCCAAGTGCTCCCGACGGAAAGTTCGACAGCGGTAATATCGCTTCAAACAAAACTTTCAGCTTTAAGTTTGATACAAAAGGCACCTACAACTATTACTGCAAAATACATCCCGAAATAATGGTGGGATCTGTCGTGGTACAGTAAAACAATGGCTGCCCCGGCAGCCACCGCCTCCGGTATGTAATATCAATATTATATTAACTGAAAGATGTTAATCGCTGAATGGATTATTTAAAAAAATTTTGTATTATTTATTAATAATACAGTTTCCAGGTTCCTTGTTTATTCCGGAGAGGGTATGACAGAAAAAAAGAAAAATATCGTTAAATGGATTCTTGTAGGAATCGTAATCTTGCTCGTAATCATTCAGCTTGTCCCGGTTAAAAAGGATAACCCGCCCGCATTGACTGAGGTCAGGTGGGATTCACCTCAAACAAGATCGCTCGCCCGCAGAGCTTGCTACGACTGCCATAGTAATGAAACTACCTGGCCCTATTATTCACATATTGCCCCTGTCTCCTGGTTTTTATCCGATCATGTCCATGAAGGCAGAAAGCATTTGAACTTTTCACAGTGGTCATATCCCAGGGATAGAGAGATCAAAAAGGCCAGGGGTATGGTTAAGCAGATCAAAGAAGGCGAAATGCCGCTGGATTCTTACCTCTGGATGCATCCTGAGGCAAAACTTACCGATAACGAAAAACAGCAGCTCATTGCAGGAATTGAAAAGACTTTTAAGGTTAACCTTCCGCCCGATTCATCGAAAAATAAAAACGGAGAGGAACGCAAAGAGGAACACGAAAAAGAGCACGACGAAGATTAAGCAAGGAAATGGGATGTTTTTTACATTCTTTATAAATGCGGGAACATTATGCGGGGTCAGGTCGTATAAAGACATGAAGGTACTCTTAATTTGTTTTCATATAAATGCCGGACCGGAAGCTGCACTCCGGTCCGCTTTTTTTAACCTGTCTACTCCCTCCCTGCTCTGCCTTTTTTATGGCTTGTATATTAATCCATCCATGCCTTATTATATAAATAACGTATTGAAGTGCACACGGATGCAATCACCGGGCCATTTGTCCTGTTTTAATGTAATTAGCAAAAATTGACATCAAGCATAAATATTTATATCTTAATACACTTATGCTAAATGCCCCGATTCGATGCCGGTATATTGTCAGGCCGCTTACAAATCCGAATATATTTATTCCGTAGTCCGCTTCCCGGAAGTTTTAAGTTGATCTTATTCCAATAAAATAAATTCAAGGAGCATTCTGATGGCGAAAGAGCAGGCACCTAAAATATTAGAGATTCTTAACAAAAAAGAAAATGAAATTCTTAACAGCTGGATAAAAGAACAGCTTCAGTCCGTATCAATCCGTTCCGACCTTATGAACGAATCCGAGTTAAGACAACAGTCCAGCCAGTTTTTATCTCTTTTCCGTGAAGCAGCAGCCATTGGCCTGGAAACTGACATTAACGCACCGGTATGGTCAAATGTCTTGGAAATGCTTTCCGATATTTCACGCTCAAGAGCTTTCCAGGGATATTCCCCTTCCGAAACTGCTACTTTTGTGTTCTCGTTAAAACAGCCTCTTTTCAGCAGTCTTACAGACTCCATTATTGATGACACCAAAGCCCTGGGCAGAGATATCTGGAATATTACTGTGATTCTCGACAGCCTCGGCCTTTATACTGTGGAAATGTACATTAAAAGCCGCGAGGAAGTCATACTCAGACAGCAGAGGGAAATGGTCGAACTCTCAACTCCTGTGGTCCAATTGTGGAACGGCATACTTGCCCTCCCACTCATCGGAACTCTCGACAGCGAAAGAACTCAGGTCGTTATGGAAAGCCTTTTGTCTAAAATTGTCGAGACCGGCTCCTATGTTGCCATTATCGATATTACCGGCGTCCCTACTGTTGATACTCTCGTCGCTCAGCACCTCTTGAAGACCGTTGCGGCTGCAAAACTCATGGGTGCCGAATGCATCATAAGCGGCATTAGACCTCAAATTGCTCAGACAATTGTCCATCTGGGTGTTGATCTTGAGGATGTTACTACTAAGGCCACTATGGCTGAAGCCCTCAAAACCGCACTCGTTAAGAATGGCCTTCATATTGTTAAGGCCCAGACCAATTCGAAAAGGGAGCAGTAAATGGAAAGAATCCCTATACTGAAAATGGGAAGGTACCTTCTTGTAACTATACAAATTGACATGCACGACAGACTGGCTTTAGCCCTTCAGGATGACCTGACGGAAATGATTGTCAAAACGGGTGCCAAGGGAGTTCTTATTGATATCTCCTCGCTAGAAATTGTTGACTCTTTTATTGGACGCATGCTGAGCAATATTGCTTCTATGTCAAAAGTTCTCGACGCATTTACCGTCGTTGTGGGTATGAGACCTGCTGTAGCAATAACAATGGTTGAATTGGGACTCGATATGAAAGGCGTTAGAACAGCACTCGATATGGACCGTGGCATTGAGCTGCTGGAATCTCTATTGAATGCAGATGAGTCAGCTTTTACCGAAGAGACGGAGTCCGACGATGACAATTCAGAGGAGTGATAAAAGAATAATCCGCTCTTCAGAAGATATTGTCATGGTTCGTCAGCTTGTTAGAGAATGGGCTAAGGCTATCGGTATGAGTCTGGTAGACCAGACAAAACTGATTACTGCCGCAAGCGAACTGGCTAGAAATACTTTTGACTACGGCGGCGGCGGCGTTATGCTTATGGATCAGATTACTCAGGATTTCAAGACAGGCCTGAGACTGACTTTTGAGGATAAAGGCCCCGGCATCGCAGACGTTGAACAGGCAATTAAAGACGGGTTCACTACCGGCGGCGGAATGGGACTTGGACTAGGCGGCGCCAGAAGACTGGCTAATGAATTTTATATCGAAACAAATCCAGGCCATGGCACCCGGGTTACTATTATCAGGTGGAAATGAAAAATATATTTACAATAAAAATTAATGAACAAAGCGGAGTTTCTGAAGCCAGACGACTTTCTTCTTATGCGGCTACAGCCATGGGATTTAATGAGACCGACCTGGGCCGCATAGGCATTATTGTTACTGAAATGTGCCGGAATCTCGTTAAACATACAAAACAAGGAGGCGAATTCCTGCTCTTCAGAATTAAAAGAGGAACTTGTGAAGGACTCGAACTCCTCGCAATCGACAAGAACCCGGGCATTAAAAATATCGCCGAGGCTATGCGCGACGGATTCTCTACTGCCGGCAGCCCCGGCACTGGCCTGGGCTCCATTAAACGCCTTTCCGATTTTTTTGACATTTACTCCCTCGACGGCCTGGGAACGGCTGTTTTAGCCAGAATATGGATGAATAAACAGCCTGTTCAGGAACACAAGTTTGAGATTAGCGGAATTAATCTCCCTAAACCCGGCGAACAGGTCTCTGGCGATAAATGG
>JBLNAZ010000169.1:0-4234 GCA_050259615.1 Syntrophomonadaceae bacterium
TACCCAGGGTGCCTGCATCCCGACCCTTGTCGGGATTTGGGACCCTGGGCTACAGATAGAAAACCGCCTGCCGGCTGACGGGCAAGCGTCAACTTAATACTTTTTGGTTTATTTTTATGCTTAAATATTGACTTCTGGTTAACTTTTAACGATATTTATAAACCAACAGAGCTTTATTATGGAAAAAATAAATAAACTGATAACAAACTGGCCCAAGGGAACGGTTAACCTTACTTCATACTTAAACAGTCTGGGGCTTCAGAATGAATTGCTGCATAAGTATACGCGCAGCCGCTGGCTTGAATCTGTAGGCAACGGCGCTTATAAATTATACCTGGATAAAGTCGGCTGGGAAGGAGCGGTTTATGCACTTCAGATGCAGGCAGGATTTTGGCTGCATCCCGGAGGGAAAACCGCCCTGGAACTGAAAGGATTTGCTCATTACGCGTCTCAGGGAGAAAGCACTGTAAATCTGTTCGGTCCGTCAGATGAGTTACTGCCTAAATGGTTTATGTCTCAGGAATGGAGCAGCCATATAAAATATGTCAGAACAAATCTGTTTGACTATGAAAGGCTGCCAGGCTACTCCGTTCATGAAACAAAAGGCATAGAAATTAAAATATCGTCAGCGGAGCTTGCAATGCTGGAAATGTTATATATGGTTCCAAAGCACAATTCCTTTGATGAAGCATATCTGATAATGGAAGGGCTTACCACTCTGAGGAGCAGTCTTGTTCAGCAGCTTCTGGAGGCGTGCCATTCCATAAAGGTAAAAAGGCTTTTCCTTTACATGGCAGAAAAGAGCGGACATTCCTGGTTTAATGAGCTTCAGCCCGGGAAGCTGGATTTGGGAACAGGTAAAAGACTTATAATAAAGAATGGCAGATTAAATCATAAATACAATATTACGGTTCCGAAAGAATATGAAGAACAGCAGATTTTTTAATCAGGCGGCGTTATTATTAAGAATACTGCCGGTTATTAATAATGAACAGAAATTTGCCCTGAAGGGCGGCACGGCTATTAACTTTTTTGTTAGAGATCTACCCCGTCTCTCGGTAGATATAGATCTTGTTTATCTGCCGGTTGAAGAAAGAGAAAAATCATTAAATGATATTTCAGAGGCAATAGTAAGGATTGAGAACAGACTCAGTCAGATTATTCCCGGATTAAGATATCAAAGAAAACTGAACCCAGTTGAACGCACTTTCTATGGCCTGATCGTCAGCTCTGAAAATGCCATTGTAAAAATCGAGCCCAACACCACACTCAGGGGGTCAGTCTACCCGCCTGAAATGCTAAATCTTTGCAGCAAAGCTGAAGATCTTTTCGAGTTATCGTTAAAAGTACGTTCTTTATCTTCAGAAGAATTGTATGCAGGGAAGGTATGTGCGGCATTGGACAGGCAGCATCCGAGAGATCTTTTTGATATCAAGCTTCTTTTGGAAAATGAAGGTATTACAGATAAACTCAGGAAAGCTTTTATTGTGTATTTGATTAGTCATCCCCGTCCGATAGAGGAAGTTTTGAATCCGAACATGATTGATATCAGGGATATCTTCGCCAAGGAATTTAAGGGCATGACATCTGAAGATATTAAATTGGAAGAGCTCCTTGAAATACGCAGGAAACTGGTTGAAATAATCCGTCAGTCACTTACTGAAAATGAAAAATCATTTTTGATATCCTTTAAGAATAAGCTTCCCGAATGGAATTTACTGGGTTTGGATGGTATAGATAATATGCCTGCAGTTAAATGGAAGCTTGAAAATTTAAATAGGATGTCACCAGCGAAACACAAAGCTGCCCTCCTGAAGCTTGAGAAGTATCTGACGGCATAAAATTAATATCAGGTTAATTGCATGTTGTGTGGGCGATGGGGGCAGGGAATGGTTCATGAGGTCAATTTAATTTGATTCAGGTAACAGATATGGAACCGCTGACGCGGTTCGGAGATCTCTTTGTTATTTATACCCAGGGTTCTGCGAACCCTGGGCTACAGATAGGAAACCGCTATCGCGGTTTTTGTTTGTGCGTCATTCTAGATGATCACATTTCTCACATTTCTTTGGATTTTTGAATTCTCTGGGGAAAGATTCGTCCTCCGCGGAGGACGAATGATGTCAGGAAATGGTTCCTGACATCATTGAGAAATGGTTCCTGACACCACAGATAATGTTCAAAATGTTATGGCATAGCTATTTTAATCGTTTGAAAACCAAATGTGAGGCTTTTTCTGAGGGGGTAAATTCTGCACACCCGTAGCCGAGCTCAATTAAATTAATATCCTTAAATAGGTTTTCACCTGAGTTCAAAAGAACCGGCGCTATGGCTATGTGCATTTCATCCAGCAGTTTTGCTTTCAAATACTGTCTGACGGTTTCAACACCTCCGCCCAGACGTATATCTTTTCCGGCAGCTTTTTCTTTTGCCATTTCCAGTGCAGCTTCTATTCCATCAGTAACAAAATAAAAAGTGGTTCCTCCTTCCATTTCAAGTGGAGCCCGTGCATAGTGTGTTAAAACGTAAACGGGAGTGTGGTAAGGAGGATTGTCGCCCCACCATCCTTTCCATGAGAAATCTTTCCATGGCCCTCTCTCCGGGGTAAACATGTTCCGGCCCATTATCCATGCACCTATATTTTGAAAACCTCTGGAGGCAAAATCGTTATCAATTCCAAGAGTCCCTTCAGGTTTATCGCCGTCAGTCATTTCACCATGCATCTTCTGGAATGTATCTGTCGGGAAAACCCATTGGTGGACTGCCGTTCCGTTTCTTCCTAAAGGGTTCTCAAGGCTTTGTTCGGGTCCTGCGCCAAATCCATCTATAGAGACACTGAAGGAGGATACTTTTAATTTATTCATTTACAGCTCCTGATTTGTATATGTATAATATTATAAGCAATAATTAAATTAAATTCATTTTGAATGAATATGTCGCCCCGTTGGGGCTTTGGGGGGTGGGGGGGATTCTTCCCGGGGGTTCAGTCATCCCCTAGCGGGGATTTCCTCACCCCCGGCTACAAACAGAGCGCACCTTCGGTGCTTAGTAAGTGCGTTATTTTAGATGATCAGCTTTTAATTGTTTCCGGAATCCATGGGGGGATTGTTCAGGAATTGCCAGTCACCCCGGGCTACAAATATGGAACCCTACAAACATGGAACCGCTGACGCGGTTCGGAGATCTCTTTGTTATCATACCCAGGGTGCCTGCATCCCGACCCTTGTCGGGATTTGAGACCCTGGGCTACAAATATGAAACGGCTACGCCGTTTTTAGGGGCGCAGGGTTTATAAATAATCAGATTGCATTTTGGTTTTCTAATCCCAAGGGTCCGGCGTCCCCTACAAACATAACACCAATCCGTGGTTTATGGGAGTTTTGGGTGATCCTAACCCAGGGTGCCTGCCATGCAGGCATGATGTCAGGAAATGGTTCCTGACATCATTGGGAACACCTTTGCGGAACTTTTAGACATTTATTTTTTGTTGCGACTCTAAATTTACCTTTACTAAATGCGACTTCTTGTCTATTTTCTTTCCGGCTCCGGAGAGTTTTTATTCGGGTTTGGAATTTCCTGCAGGATATACTTGTTATTAATTTATAGGGGTTAATTCAATAGTGATCGATCCTTATAGCTGGTATACTGAATTCAGGCGCGTGCCGATTCAGTTTTTAACAAAAGTTTATCAAAGAAAGTAAAATAAATTGGTTTACGAAGTATTACTACTCGAAAAATTTGATTGGAACGGATTTAAAGGGAAATTGTACTTTTCGAGGTATAATGATATGAATCCCGCTCTGATCTTTAAGACTGAGGACGAAACTCCGATTTTGACCTTTACAGTCAATGCATATGATTTTTACAGGGAATACCCCTTCGGTGATAACCGTCTTGTAGCCGTAAGCAGGGGTCTGGAATCTGAAGGAATTACCGAAGCCCTGCATGATGCGGGCATTATTACGAAGCCGGCCTTTGCTGTCCATAGCGAGCTAGGCGAAGCCTCGGCATGCGAGTTAACCGATCAGGTAATTGATCTTCTGAAGGCATATGGGGAATATTATGTTTAATTGGTTTGGGTTCCCCGCCGCAGGTGAGTGTTGTTTGTGTTTCACGCCGATTTTTATTTAGCCGCATAAAATCCCGCCCCCAAGGGGGCATTTCAGGGATTCTTTATAATTCAATTCATTTTACGCCATAATTAACCGTCCCCGGGTGAGCGACGTGCGTCCCT
>JBLNAZ010000170.1:0-121750 GCA_050259615.1 Syntrophomonadaceae bacterium
TATATGCCCAGTACAGCCACCGTTTCTGGAATAAGCTGAAGCTTGGCTTCGGCCTCAGGACAGATTTTTATGATTCGGGCAGGGAGGACAACAGCATTTCACCCAGGTTCTTTACACAGCTTTCACTTTCCAGATCAACAAACCTGAATTTCAGCTTGGGGGTTTACAGGCAGACACCGAACGACCTGTGGAATTCCTTAAACCCGGCAAACGAAAGGCTTAAACACATCAGGAGCGACCAGATAACCTTCGGACTCGACCAGAGCCTGTCTGATGATACAAAACTGACACTTGAAGGTTTTTATAAAGTTTACCGCGACTACCCTGTAAGCACTCAGAGGCCATATCTCGTAATGTCGAATACCGGAGCGGGCTTTGCCGGCGTTGACGACAACTTTGCGTCTTTCGGCCTGGATTCGCTCGTTAATATGGGAAAAGGCTGGGTAAAAGGGGTGGAGTTCTCAATCCAGAAAAGGTTTTCAGACAGCCCATTCTGGGGTGCCTTTAACCTGACGTGGAGTAAAGCAACTTTTGAAGGGCTGGATAATATCGAACGCTCCGGCAGTTACGACCAGACCTGGATCATGCACCTGGCACTCGGTTATATTTTGGATGAAAAGTGGGAAATAGATTTTAAGTTCCGTTTTGCAAGCGGCATTCCTTATACTCCCTTCGACATGAACGGAAAGCAGGAGCCCTCATTGTACAACTCCGTCCGCCTGGAGGAACAGCACAGCCTGGATATGAGGCTCGATAGGAAATGGGATTTCGGCGGCTGGAAATTAAGAACTTACCTGGACGTACAGAACTTATATAACCATAAGGCAAGAACAATGATCCGCTGGGAGAAAACTGAAAACAGGATAGCCAACGACCCCATTCTGGGCATTGTTCCTTCGGTTGGCATCAGCCTCGAATTCTGAAGTCTCGCCTTTTCAAGCAGGACATAAATCTTAACAAGGGGAAATTCAGGTCGACCTTTACTTTAAGGTCGGCCTTTGCTTTAAGGTCAAAACTTTCACTTTTGACTTTTGGAATTGCGCTCCTTAGATTTATGCATCAAAAAATCAAGTTTACTATTGAAGCTTTTCCTTAAATATCTTTTTTCCCTACTTATTGTAATCTGTACCGGCAGTAATAAGCTTTTCGCACAGGAAAATTATTCCACTTATGTTGTCACTGATACAATCCAGGTCAATTTGAGGAATATTTATCCTCTTTCAGCACTGAGCATTGTGCCATTCAGCGAGACAATAAAGCTTAAAGGGGAAATACTGAAGCCCGGGCAGTACAGGGTTTCCTATCCTGAGGCTTATATCTCCTTGTCCGACTCGCTGAAGGCTTCATTGCTGGATACGGTGATTATTACCTACAGGACTTACAGGACAACTTTTCAGAAGGAGTATAAAAGAAGGAGCCTGGAAACAAGAATTGAAAAAGATTCGCGAGATACTCTCAGGATTTTAAAAACAGAAAACGCCATCTTAAGCCCGGAATCCATTTTTGGCAGGGACCTTCAAAAAAGCGGCACGCTGGTCAGGGGTTTTACTGTAGGCACGACCAGGGACCTGACCTTAAACAGCGGCTTAAGGCTTCAGCTTTCAGGAAAGCTTTCAGAAAATATTGAAATTGTAGCAGCCTTGTCGGATGAGAACATCCCGATTCAGCCCGAGGGAAATACTGAAAGGCTGGATGAACTGGATAAGGTCTTCATAGAGCTCAGGCATCCGAACGCAACTGGAACCTTCGGCGATTACGACTTTGGAAGCAGAATCGGAGAATTTGGGGCGGTATCAAGAAAACTGCAGGGACTGAAGTCGGAATTGAATTTTGAGAAGTATAAAGGCAGCGTTGCTATTGCAAATTCAAAAGGCAAGTTTAACTCTAACCAGTTTATAGGCGGCGAAGGCGTTCAGGGCCCTTACCAGCTCTCAGGCACCGGCAATGAGAGGGACATAATTGTAATTGCAGGAAGTGAAAGGGTTTATGTAGACGGGGAAGTAATGAAAAGAGGGGAGAATAACGATTATACGATCGATTATTCAACTTCCCAGGTTACTTTTACACCGAAAAGGCTTATTACCTCCGAAAGCCGGATTGTAATTGATTTTGAATATTCCGACAGGCGCTTTGCCAGAAGCTTTTTCGGATCGGGCTTTCAGACCAGCCAGCTGGATAAAAAACTGAATATAAGCCTGGGGTTTTTCAGGGAAGGTGACAACCAGGATGCCCCGATTGATGTTTCCATCTCGGACTCGGACAGAAAAATTCTTGAACAGGCAGGAAGCGACCCATACGCAGCCTCAAAGTCTGGTGTCCAGCTTGCGCAGGCTGATTCAGCTGGAAACATAAGGGGTGCTTATTCCAGTGTTGATACACTCATTAACGCGTCGCCTTTTACCTATTATGTTTATAATCCGGGAATAGGGCGCTACAATGTAAACTTCAGCTTTATAGGAGCGGGTAAGGGCGACTATGAAAAAGAAAGCCTCGGAAAGTACAGGTTTTCCGGTAAAGGCAAAGGAAGCTACCTGCCGCTGATATTTCTTCCGATGCCTGAACTAAGGCAGATGGGAAATATGGTGCTGGAAGTACTGCCTTATAACGGCGTGAGCTTAAGCCTGGAGCTTTCAGGAAGCATTCTCGACCGGAACCGTTTTTCGACAATAGATAATAAAGATAATTTTGGTTCAGCAAGAAATATTCTCTTCCAGTTGAAACCCCGTGATATTGAACTCTTCGGAAGCAGCCTGGGTAAGTTCGGACTTAATTATAAAGACAGGTTCATTCAGAAGAAGTTTTCAACTCTGGACCGCATAAATGGGGTGGAATTTAACCGCAGCTACGACATTCCGGATTTTGCAAATAACAGGGATGAGGAGCTAAGAGAGGCCGGATTAAATTATCAGCTTGGAAATACCTTAAATGCCGATTTTATGTACGGGCACCTTAAAAGGGAGAACGTGCTGAGTTCCGACCGCTACTTAAGCAGCTTCAAACTGAGTGATAAAGACAAGTACAATGTGGAATATCACCTGGATTACGTGAGTTCCAATAATCCCTTTTCCAACAGCAGATGGCTTAGGCAGAGCGCAGGTTCATACTATATTTTATGGAATAAAATAAAGCCGGCAATTGACTTTGTCTCAGAAAATAAAACGGGCCTTACTGGAGCCTCCGATTCTCTTTTATTCGGGAGCACCAATTATTCAGAAGTTACTCCGTCGCTGGAGTTTATGAATTTGGGAGGATTAAATTTCCAGACGCAGTATTCCTTCAGAGTCGACTTAAGGCCTTTGGGAGAGGTAATTGAACGTGAATCGAGGTCTTTTACACAATCGTATAATCTTACGTACCGCGGCATAAAGGAATTTAGCAGTTCGCTGAGCTTTGTATTAAGGGATAAAAAGTACACACCTGTTTTCAGGGCCAGGGGGTTCTCAGACAACCAGACAATTTTAGTCCGCTCGCAGTCGCGCCTGAGCCTTTGGAACCAGCTTGTTACGGGGGACATGTTCTACGAGGGATCGACTCAAAGGGCTTCCAGGCTTCAGCGCGTGTTTATAAAAGTACCGCAGGGTACGGGCAGCTACAAGTATCTTGGCGACCTGAACAAAAACGGGGTGGCCGATGAGGATGAGTTTGCTCTTACCTTGTATGACGGCGATTATATCGTAACAACCCTTCCAACCGATCAGCTCTTCCCGGTTGTGGACCTCAAGCTGAACTCAAGGTGGAAAGTAAACTTAAGCCGGTTATTCAATAAAAACACGCTTGCCGGTTTCTTCCTTTCCCCGGTTTCGAGTGAAACTTTCTTAAGGATTGAGGAAAACAGCACTGAAACGGACTTCAGGAAAATATACCTCCTCCATTTTTCCCATTTCCTGAACGATTCAACCACAATAAGGGGAAGCAACCTCTTTCAGCAGGATTTCTTTCTCTTTGAAAACAGCAGTGAATTGTCTTTCCGTTTCAGGTACCTGCAGACCAGAAATCTATACCAGTACAGCGGCGGTCTGGAAAGAGGCTATAACAGGGAGAGGAGCCTCAGAATCAGGATGAAACTGATAGAGGAAATAAGCAATCAGACTGACTTTATAAATACGAGCGATAATTTAATCTCAATGGGAAGCTTTAACCGATCAAGGACGCTTACCGGAAACAGCATATCTACAGACTTTTCCTACAGACCGTTAAAGACGATTGAAGCCGGGTTTAAGTTTACCTTTGGAAGAGTAGAAGATTTTCTGCCCAAAACTCCAACAGTAATAGATCAGAATTCACAGGTCCTCAGGTTTACTCTGTCCTTTGCAGGAACGGGCAGAATGCGTCTGGAGTTCGAACGCAATGAGCTTTTGGCAAATACGCTGGCAAACTATATTCCTTTTGAAATGACAAAAGGGAATTCCACTGGGAAAAATTACTTCTGGAGGTTCAACTTCGACTACCGTTTTACGGGCAACCTGCAGTCCACAATCGGCTACGACGGCCGCCAGCAGGGAAAAGGAAAAGTAGTACACACGGCAAGGGCCGAGGTGAGGGCCTTTTTTTAAGGGGGGGGAATGCCCTGACTTCAGCCTAAGGCGCCTTTGAAAGGAATTTTTCAGGCTGAATGTATTTTACCGGCTGAATGTAATATTAATCCGGGCACATCTTTATTTACGGACAAAGGCTAATTATCTGCTTTAATCTGATCGATCAGAGAAACGATTTTTTCGCAAAACTCCTGGAGCTCACTTTTCTTTAGCGTACTTTCAGGCCTGGCAAGCATATTTTCAACGTGCTCGCTTAAAAGGGTAAGGCGGGAGTATCCAATAGTGCCTCCGATGCCCCGCAGTTCGTGCACCATGTGCCTGAGCTGCAGATAATTTCCCAGTTCCAGAAAGTTAATAATATCATTTTTCCTCAGGTCAGCCGTTCTTAAGAAAAGCTTGACCATTGAAACCCTGATTTCAATTTCAGACCTCTCCGAGAGCTGTTCGCTTTCTTTTCTATCCTTTTCATCGCCGAAGAGCTTTTTTGCTTTCATTTCTGAAAGCACCTTTTCACCCCAGATTTCCTCAAATGTCTGAATAATTTCTTTTTTCTTCAGAGGCTTGAAGAGAACCTTGGCAGCACCCATGGCCATCAGGTCGTCTATATCCTTCTGGTTGTTGAGCGAAGTAATTACAACCACCGGGATCTGTTTTGTCTGCTCCATAGATTTAATTACTTTCAGCGTGTCATAGCCGTTCATTCCCGGCATGTTCAGGTCCAGAAAAACAAAATCGGGTTTTTCTTCGAGTGTGTTTTTAATTCCCAGAAGTCCGTTATTGCAGGTTACAACTTCAATGTTGAAATCTTCGAAAAATGTCTTCATTACTTTTCTGATGATATCGGAATCATCAACGATAAGTATTCTCAATTAAACTATCCTCCGCCAAGTTTGCAATTAACCGGTAAAAATATGGTTCAATTATAAGGAGAAAATATTTAATTGTACACTAATCTTTTATAAAAATGAGGATAAAAATTAAAGACCGGCTCTTGAGAGTAAAAGCGTGCTTAAAAAAACTCCCTGGAGTTAAAAACCAGGGAGCACGAATTTTATCAGTAGCTTGTCTGGTTAAGCTTTACTTTGCCCCTGAATATCCAGTGGATGCTGGCAGTATAGCCCAGAACAAAAGGCAGACCGATGATGGCTACAATCAGCATTATCATAAGAGTTTTCTGCGATGATGCAGCGTTATAGATATCGAGGCTGTTTACAGGATTCGGATTGGAAATAACCATATGGGGGAATATTCCAATTGCAAATAGTATTAAAAGCATCAATATACTTGCCGAAGAAGATAAAAAGGCGTTAAAATCCCTGCCATGATAAATTTCCCTTGGAATGTTTGCAATTGCGAGCATATTCAACAGGGCAACGACAAACAGGTAAGGGTATGACTTAAAATGATCGGCCATATGGGGCAGATAAATAAGCGTAGCCATGGTTGTAGCGACGTAGCAGATGACAAAAAAGATAATAGTATTGTTTACCCATCCCCGGATTTTCTCATGCATACTTCCTTCGGTCTTCATAACGCCGTAAATTGCCCCGTGCATCATAAAAAGAGCTACAGTTGTAATGCCGACCAGAATGGCAAAAGGGTTTAGCAGTGTAAAGAAAGTTCCTGTAAATTCTTTTGTTGGAGCCAGCGGTATACCGAAGGCAATATTGCCGAGGGCAACCCCCATCAAAAAAGCAATAAAAATGCTTGCTGCGCTGAAGGCTGTATCCCACATCCGGCGCCACCACAGCATAGGTTCTTTGCTTCTGAATTCTATGGCAACAGCGCGGAAGATCAAAGCAAAAAGCAGCAGCATAAAAGCAGTGTAGAAACCCGAGAAGACGGTTGCATATACCTCGGGGAATGCCGCAAACAGGGCTCCTCCGCTTGTAACGAGCCAGACCTCGTTTCCGTCCCAGACAGGTCCAATTGAATTTAACATCACTCTTCTTTCCTCATCTGTTTTTGTAAACAGATGCAGGGCTCCGATGCCGAGGTCGAAACCATCCAGGACAGCATAACCCGAAATCAGAGCGCCTATTAATAGAAACCAAACTATATTCAAATCCATTTATACTCCGTTAGCAAGTTTATATTTCAAGAAAAAATTAAGTGAAAAGTTCCTGCTGTCTGTCATATTCCGACTTCATTTCTTCAGGATTTTCAGGTCCGTGCTTTATTTTACGGTCCAGCAGGTAAATAAAGAGAATAAAAAGCAGAGCATATATAAATGTAAAAAGGATAAGCGAAAACAGTATCTGTCCGGCAGCAACAGCCTTGGAAAGCCCTTCGGAAGTTCTTAAAAGCCCGTAGACAACCCAGGGCTGGCGACCGACCTCAGCAGAAAACCATCCGAGCTGGTTGGCTGCCTGAGGAAGCAGAACTGAAGCAACAAGAATTCTGAGCCACCACTTATTCAGGTAGAGTTTTTTCTTCCACAATAAGAACAGGCTTACGAGACTGATAAGAATGAGTGTCATGCCTATTGCAACCATGAGGTGATATGTCTGGAATACGAAATTTACGGGCGGAAGATCCTCCTTTTTGAAGGCATTCAGTCCTGTAACAGGTTTTGTTGCATCGCCGTGGACAAGAAAGCTTAAAAGTCCGGGAATCTGAATTCCGTATTTAACCTGCTGGTTTTTCTCATCCACCCATCCGAAAAGGTGCATGTTTGCGGGAGCAAGCGAGTCGAAATGTGCCTCAAAGGCTGCAAGCTTTGCCGGCTGTGTAGAGCTTACCTGGGCTGCGCTCTGATGGCCGGTTAAAAGCTGAAACAGCGATGCAAAAACTGCAAGCCCTAGTCCTACTTTAAGAGAAAACCTTGCAAAGTCGACATGTTTATTTTTAAGTAGGTAGAATGCGCTTACGCTTATTACCAGAAATGCCCCGGCCTGCCATGCTCCTGATAAAGTATGTGATAACCTCTGAACGGAGGAAGGGTTAAAAACCATCTGCCAGAAGTCCGTAATCTCGGCTCTTGCAAGGAGGCCATGGCCTACAATATGATATCCTGCGGGTGTCTGCTGCCAGGAATTTGCAACGATGATCCAGACGGCGCTCATCATTGACCCGAGTGAAACCATAAGGGTTGAAAAGAAGTGCAGCTTTGGCGAAACCCTGTCCCATCCGAATACTAAAATAGCCAGAAAGCCCGATTCAAGGAAGAACGCAAAGATACCCTCCGAGGCCAGAGCGCTTCCAAATACGTCCCCCACGTAGCGGGAGTATGCGGCCCAATTGGTACCAAATTCAAATTCCATTACAATTCCCGTGGCAACACCCATTGCAAACATAAGAGAAAATACTTTAACCCAGAACTTGGTTACCTCCTCGTACATTTTGTTTTTGGTCTTGAGGTACATGCCCTCCATAATTACCAGTATAAGACCAAGTCCTATGCTCATGGGAGGGAATATATAATGAAATGCCAGTGTAAAGGCGAACTGTATTCTTGCAAGTAATGCTGTGTCCATTAAAATATCCTGTGTTATTGTTGAAAGAGATATTTAAGTGCCCTGTGAACACTAAGTTTTGCATAAGATTAAAGAAAATATCAGGAAAATTCAACTGTTTTTTTGATTTAAAATGATGAGGTTCGGGGGTTTATGCTCCAGGAAGTAAAAAAAAAGGGACTGATCAGGCTGATCCGTCCCTTTCCCATTAAAATATTCAGATATTTCCTAGAGGTTATTCTTGAAGTAGCTGCTTATCTTTTCATACAGGTGGATTGCATCATCTCCCGTTACGCCATGCTCGTGGCCGGGGTAAGGAAAATAATCAAGGGGTATATCAAGGCTTACAGCCTTTTTTACAAATGAAAGTGAATTCTGCCATACAACCGTAGGATCCATGGTGCCGTGAATAAGGAGAAGCTTGCCTTTTAAGCTGCCGACATAATTAAGAAGGCTGGATTCCTTATACCCCTCGGGATTTGACTGCGGGGTATCCATGTAGCGCTCACCATACATCACCTCATAAAAGCTCCAGTCAATTACAGGTCCGCCTGCCACTCCCACCTTGAAAACATCCGAGGCTCTGGTCATCAGTGAGGTTGCCATAAAGCCTCCGTAGCTCCAGCCGAAAACCCCAATGCGGTCGGGATCTGAATAGGGGAGTGACTTCAGGTACCTGATGCCTGTCAGCTGATCTTCAATTTCCTTTGTTCCTAAATGGCGGAATGTCGACTGTTCAAAATCCAGTCCGCGGTTGGATGTTCCGCGGTTGTCGAGCGTAAAGACAATATAGCCCTGTTCTGCCATATAATTCAGCCACAGGTTCGCACCTCCAAGCCAGCTGTTGGTTACAAGCTGTGAGTGAGGACCGCCGTAAACATAAACAAGGACAGGGTACTTCCTGGTGGAATCAAAATCTGCCGGCAGTATCATCCTGCAGAAAAGATCCTGACCGTCGGAGGCCTTGATGCTAAAGAGCGTGGTCTGGCCCAGTTTGTAATCAGTAAGCGGATTTTCAGCTTTTTGAATTTCGTTAATTATCTTTCCCTTTGAATCTGCAATATCAGCAACTCCCGGTGTAGTGAGATTAGAGAAGGAATCCAGAAAGAACTCACCTGAACTGCTGAGTTTTACATCGTGTGTACCTTCAGCCTCCGTAAGCTTTTCAGATTTGCCGGTTTCAATGTTTACCTTATACAGGTGTCTTTGGAGCACGCCGGCTTCTGTGGATGTAATAAAAACATTTTCATTTTTATCATCAAAACCATTGAACTCGGTTATTTCCCAGAGTCCTTTAGTCAGCTGTTTTATCAGCCTGCCTTCGGTGTCATAGAGATAAAGGTGGTTCCAGCCGTCTCTTCTGGAGAGCCAGAGGAACTTATCATTGTTTTTCAGGAATATCGGTCCATTGAGCGGTTCAACGTATTTACTGCTTCTTTCTTCAAAGAGCACCTTAACTTTTTTACCGGTCCGGGCGTCATATTTCACGAGCTGCATAAAATTCTGATCGCGGTTAAGCTGGGCTGAATATAAATACTTTTCATCGGGGCTCCAGGTAACATTTGTCAGATACTGATCCTTTGGTTCCCCGGTCTCAAGAAAAATAGTTTTGCCAGTACTGATATTATAGACACCAATTGTCACCTGGTGGCTGTTCATGCCTGCCATAGGGTATTTTATCTTAACAAGATTTGCCGGCTGTTCTGAAATATCCACCAGGGGATAGTCTGTTACCATTGTCTGATCCATCCTGTAGAAGGCGAGGTAGCTTCCCTCAGGCGACCAGAATATTCCCTTTGTAATTCCGAATTCATTTCTATGAACCGCCTGTCCGTTTACAATATCCGTATTTGTATCGAAAGTAATCTGTTTGGGCTGAGTGAGGCCTTCAGAAACAAATAAATTATTAGCTCTGGTAAAGGCCAGTAAGTTTCCCTTGGTACTGAATTCTATATTTTCACCCGGGCCCGGAGTATTTCTAAGGGTGAGCCTTTTTTCAGAGATGTCGTAGCTGTAAACCGAGTCGCCATTCTGAAAATAGAATGCATGGCTGTTTTCCCAATTAATAATGGGGAATCTTCCCGTCGGCTTTTGTCCCGAGGCAAACTGCCTGTTCAGATCATCAATTGAAACAACAGCTTCAGCCTTTTTATCCCTTGCAGCTTCTCTGAAAAGAGTTTCCTTGCCGCCGGGTTTAGAAACAAAGTAAATGCTGCTTGTGCCTGGAATCCAGTCGAGCTGCCTGAGTCTTTGAGGGCTTAGTCTGCCGCGGCCCCTTGTAACAGCATCTTCAATGTTAAGGATTTTAGGCTGGGCAGAAAGTGATATATTAAATACCAGAAGGAACATAAATAAAGGGACATAAACTTTTCTCATTAGGTCTCCGGAAGGTTACTTGCACCCAAAAATAATGGGCGGAAATTTTATTTTTACGGGTACAAAATAAAAAAGGGATTGCTAAAGTTGCAATCCCTTGTAAAAAATAAAGCTGAAAAGAAGTATTACTTTTTTTCTCCCTGTCCGTTTCCGCCAAGGGGAATTCTTCTTTCAAGCACGGTATCGATTAGTTTATAATCCCTTGCCTCATCGGGAGACAGATAATAATCCCTGTCGCAGTCTTTCGTGATCTGTTCAACAGTTTTCCCCGAATGCTCTGCCAGTATTTCGTAGAGCACCTGGCGGGTTTTAATCATTTCCTTTGCGTGAATTTCTATATCCGTCGTCTGCCCCTGGAGTCCGCCAACCCAAGGCTGATGGATCATGATTCTGGAGTGGGGAAGCGAGGATCTTTTACCGGCAGCACCGCCAGCCAGGAGCACTGCGCCCATAGAGGCTGCCATGCCTACGCAGATGGTAGCAATGTCCGGTTTTATGTACTTCATTGTATCATAAATTGCAAGTCCGGCAGAGACGCTGCCGCCCGGTGAATTGATATAAAGGTTAACATCCTTATCCGGGTCCTCTGCTTCAAGAAACAAAAGCTGGGCAACGACAAGGCTGGCCACATGATCATCTATAGGTGTACCTATAAAAATAATTCTTTCTCTAAGGAGTCTAGAGAAAATGTCCATTCCGCGTTCCCCGCGGCCTGTCTGTTCAATTACGTAGGGAACAAGCTGGTTGAAAATTTCTGTCTTCATTCTCCCTCTTATTGGTTGTTTTCTTCAGTAGTATTGTTTAAGTCCTTAGCTCCGACTTCTTTAATATTGTTATTCTTTTTAAGAAAATCAATAACTTTATCTTCAAGGAGAATTTCGCCTCTGTTGGAGTCGGTATAATACTTAAGCAGTTTTTCTACTGAAATACCGGTCTCGGCAGCATCTTTTTCTGCCAATTCTCTGATTTCAGATTCTTCAACCTTAATGTTTTCTTTTCTTGCGATGTTTTCCATAATGATCTGCCATTTTGCAGTCCATTCAGCTCTGTCATGCAGGCGGTTGTGGGCTTCGTGGGCATCAAATTTCTTAATGCCTTCCTGTTTAGCCCTGTCCTGCTCCATCTGTACCATTCGGTCCAGGAGTGAGTGTACGAAGCCGTGTGGAGGTGTAAAATCGTTATTCTTCACGACGTCATTTAACAATGAATTTACAAGCATGTCTTCAGACTGTCTGTTGTAGAAGTCCTGAAGTCCCTTTTTAATATTTTCCTTCCATTCATCGGCAGTAGAGAATTTGCTTTTGGTAATCTTTTTCACAAATTCTTCATCCAGCTCTGGAAGAACAACTTTTTTGACCGATTTAATTTCAGCAAAATAAACGATATCTTCGTTTACGATCTTCTTAACGCCTTCTTCTTCAATCTCATGGTTGTCCTGGAACGAGAAGCTGAAGGATTCGCCAACTTTCTTTCCCATTGCATTTTCAACAAGCTGAGGGTTAACTCTTTCATCGGTCAGGTCAATTTTAATGTCGGTGCTTTTAATGCCTTCAACCGGTTTTCCTTCTGAATCCATTCTCTGAAGGTCTACTGTAATGATAGAATTCTTATCTGCAACAACATCAGCATCTTCAAGTGTGCTGTTGGTCTTCTGCAGGTAGTTGATTTCGCTGTTGACCTGTTCATCTTCAACGTCGAACTTGATCTTTTTAACTTCAAGTCCCTTATAGTCTTTCACTTCAATTTCAGGTTTTACTTCGTATCTGATCTTAAAAGCCAGTTTGGAATCCTTCTCAAAGTTCAGGTCCACCATTTTCGGTGCGCTAATAGGGTTAAGTTTCTGATCTTCAACAACGTCCCAGAACACTCTGTTAGCAATTTTTTCGCTTGCCTGGTATTCAATTGCATCCCCGTACATTTTCTTAACCAGGGCCATGGGAGCTTTGCCCTTTCTGAATCCCTGAAGTTCAATTTTCTTTCTTTCCTCCTGATAAGCTTTCTCCAGATCAGGCTGAATTTCATCATAATTTAAGACTACTTCTAATTCATGTTCACTTTCTGAAACAACATTGATTTTGGTTTCCAATTTATCCTCTGGGCTAATTTTATTTTACTAAAATAATTAGTGCGAGAACGGGGACTCGAACCCCGACACCGGTTAGGTACTAGATCCTAAGTCTAGCGCGTCTACCAAATTCCGCCATTCTCGCAGGAATGGTTTTCAATATTAAACCGGTTATTTGAGTAATTTATCTAGTAACCGCCAAAAATGAAAGACCAAAATATACGAAGAATTTGAAGAAAAAACACAACAAAAACATCAGGAATATTAAAACTGTTTTTCAAATATCCTATGTGAGATGGAAAATTTCTTATGATTTATGAGCACTTTGTTTTGCCAAATGAAGAATTTTAGCATATATTATGATAAAATTTCGGAGTCGTCAGGTGAAAGTGCTCTCATATATGGTTGAGGCTCACATTTTCAGGGAAGTGGACAATAAGCTGGAGTTTCTGCTGCTAAAACGCTCTGAAATGGAGATCTTTCCAGGCCTATGGCAGATGGTTACAGGATCAATAGACCAGGGTGAAAGGGCCTTTGAAACCGCATTCAGGGAAATTAAGGAAGAAACAGGGATTGTTCCTGAAAAACTGTGGATTGTTCCATACATTAATTCATTTTATTCGTGGAAAAGAAACCATATCTGCATGGTGCCTGTCTTTGTAGCCTTGGCATCTCAGGATGCTTCTGTTAAAATATCCCATGAGCACTCCGAATACCAGTGGGTGAGCAGGGAAAAAGCGCTGGAACTTCTGGCCTGGCCGGGACAGAAGAATTCTGTGCAGCTAATAACTGAATATTTTACAAAAGGGCACAGTTTCCTCTACTTTGAAGAGATAAGCATTAAAAAATGCAGAGACAGGAATTATCAGTCTTTAGGTAAAACCCCATCGGAGGGCCTTTAGTAGCTTCAGCCGGAATCAGGCTTTTCTAAAACACCGTTTTCACTTTTCATAAAAAAAAATCCTTTTTAACTTTAAAAAGGGGTCTGTATTTTTTGTTTCTTTTAATCAGATAATAGCTTAGTTTTGCACAATATCAAATATAAAACAGGGAGTAGGTAAGTGGGTTTATTAATAGTTGGATCTATTGCACTCGATACAGTTGCAACGCCTTTTGACAGAATTGATGATGCTCTTGGCGGTTCAGCTGTCTATGTTTCCTTAGCTGCCAGTTATTTCAGCGGACCTGTCTATATGGTTGGCGTAGTAGGCGAGGATTTTGACAAGGAGCACATTAAGCTTCTTGAGGACCACCATATCGATCTAGAAGGCCTTAAGGTTGTAAGCGGGGGAAAGACATTCCGCTGGTCGGGCAAATACCATTACGATCTGAATGTGCGCGATACACTTCTTACGGAGCTGAATGTATTTGCAACGTTTGATCCTGTAATTCCCGAGAAATACAAGAAATCAAAGTTTGTCCTTCTTGGCAATATTGATCCTGAACTTCAGCTTAAAGTTCTGGAGCAGATGGATAAACCCGGTTTTGTCATCTGCGATACGATGAACTTCTGGATTGAAGGCAAGAAAGCAGAACTCCTCAAGGTGCTTAAAAAAGTTGACGTGCTCATTATAAATGATTCCGAGGCCAGGCTGCTTGCACAGGAGCCGAACCTGATTAAAGCTGCCCGCATGATCAGGGCAATGGGCCCGAAGTACCTGATTATTAAAAAAGGGGAACACGGGGCACTTCTTTTCTCAGACGATACCGTATTCTCTGCACCTGCTTATCCTTTGGAAAATATCTATGACCCCACGGGTGCAGGCGATTCATTTGCAGGAGGCTTTGTTGGTTATCTGCATAAGACACAGGACATAGGAATTGAAAACCTGAAGCGTGCGGTTGTCTTCGGCAGCGCAATGGCATCTTTCTGCGTGGAAAAGTTCAGCACAAAAGGGCTTGAAAACCTTTCATACCTTCAGGCGCACGACAGGTTCAGGGAATTTCTGAAGCTTTCAAGAGTTGACGACGAAGATTAACTTCAAAAACATATGACTAAAATAAATATACGGGCACTGGATTTTACTGATGAATGCCTGGTGTTTTTAGACCAGACAAAGCTGCCTCTAATTGAAGAGTACGTAAAAACCGACAGCCCCGAAAGAATTGCCGGAGCAATTGAAAGACTTGAAATCAGAGGCGCTCCGGCTATAGGTGTTGCTGCTGCATACGGCCTGGCACTCAGCCTTAAGGGTAAAACTGAAAACCTGAAAGAGACCTTTTTGGCAGCAAGAAAAAGACTTGCTTCAACCAGGCCCACTGCGGTCAATCTCTTCTGGGCATTGGAGGAAATTTCAGGGGCATTTGAGTCTTCAAATGGAAGCCCGGATGCCTATTCCTGCCTGATTATGAAGGCTAAAGAAATCCACCAGGAGGACATCGAAAAATGTGAGGCCATTGCACAGAACGGACTTCAGATTTTTAAGAAAGCCTCGGCAGTTCTGACGCACTGCAACGCAGGTGCCCTGGCTACCGGTGGTAACGGAACAGCACTCAACGTCATAAATGCCGGCTTCGATCACGGGCTTGTGGAATTTGTCTATGCCGACGAAACCAGGCCCTTGTTCCAGGGTTCGAGGCTGACGGCATTTGAGCTTAAAAAGAACAATATACCATTTTCAATAAATACCGATTCCACGGCAGCCTTTTTAATGCAGCAGAGGAAAATTGACCTCGTTGTTGTTGGTGCCGACCGTATTGCTCTTAACGGTGATACGGCCAACAAGATAGGGACTTATAATTTGGCTGTTCTTTGTTCTTATCATAATATACCTTTTTATATAGCGGCTCCTGAGACAACTGTTGACCGCAGCTGCCCGGATGGCGGCTCAATAAAAATTGAACTCAGAGGAAAGGGCGAGCTTACCTGTTATAAGGATGCGCGGATTACTTCAGATGAATATGAGGTTTATTCTCCGGCATTCGATGTAACACCCTCAAATCTGATTTCAGGTATTATTACCGATAAAAAGCTTTATAAACCTCCTTACAATTTTTAATGTCTGAAATAATCAAAACTGAAGCGGTAGTTCTAAGCAAAATGAACTACCGCGAAAGCAGTACAATTGCCACATTTTATTCAAAGGACCTGGGCAGGTTTTCAGGTATCATCAAGGGTGCACGCTCACCAAAATCACCCGTAGGACATAAAATAGATTCGTTCAACTACCTTCAGATAGTCATTTATAAAAAGACGGGAAGAGAGATCCAGCTTGTAAGTCAGGCTGAACTGATATCCTATTATCCCAGGATAAAAGAAGATCTGACTAAACTGAAATATGCCTCATCGGTTCTTGAACTCGTTCTCGCCCTGACTGTTGAGGAAGAGGCAAACGAAAGACTCTTCCGCGGCATAGTCAGAATCCTTAACCTGTTTGAAACATCCAACAGAAAGCCGGGAATACTGCTGATTAAGTTCATAGTTTTCATTTTGAAGGAAAGCGGTTTTGAGATACAGTTCGAACGCTGTGCTGTCTGCGGAAAGGAAATTGGAGCAGGTGAAAAAAAGTATTACTTCAATTTTGAAAAGGGAATGGTCTGCTCCACATGCATTCACGAGCTGACGGGGTCGCTTTCATTGTCACCGGAACTTTTTCAGTTTATTACGGGTCTAAGTAACATAGGAACCGAGGAGAAAATTGACTCCGGGGAAATCGACAAAACTCTGAATTTCCTGGAAAAATATTTGAAATACCACGTTCCTGAATTCAAGGGGATAAAATCTATTCACTTGTTTTAGACACAATATTTTTAGATTATAAAAGTATAGATTAAAACAGGACAAGCAGGAGGTTTTTTTAATGAAAAACAGAAATCTATTCGGTACTGTTGCATTGGTTGTTATTGGAGTAATCTTTGGGGTAGTTCTGGTCTCAGGTTTCGGCTGGGTGAGACCAAGTCTGGCTGATATAACAATCGGAGCTAAAAACCCGCCCATAACAGATATTGACGTCAACGCTTTCAGTAAGGCATTCATTGAAGTTGCCGACAAGGTAACCCCGTCAATCGTAAAAATTACAGTTGTTTCAGAAACAAAAGAAAACCCGCATGAAAATCTCCCTTTCTTCTTCCCGTTCAAGGATGATGTTCCAAGACAAGAGATGGGTTCGGGAAGCGGAGTAATAATTTCTGAGGACGGATATATACTGACAAATAATCATGTAGTTGAAAATGCTACCAAGGTAGAGGTAAGTCTTTTTGACAGGCGCATTCTTGAAGCTAAAGTTGTCGGCACAGACCCGCAGACCGACCTTGCGGTTATAAAGGTAGATGCCTCAGGGCTTCCTTCGGCATATCTTGGCAATTCGGATAACGTAAAAGTGGGGCAGTGGGTAATGGCAATCGGAAACCCGCTTTCACTTGCCTCGACAGTTACGGCAGGAATCATCAGTGCAAAGGGGCGCAGCATAGGAATTATACGCGACAATTCGGGCGGCGGAATTGAAAACTTCCTGCAGACCGATGCCGTAATTAATCCCGGTAACAGCGGCGGGGCTCTCGTAGACCTTTCAGGAGCAGTCATAGGCATCAACTCGGCAATTGCCACTTCCGGTATGTCAAACAGCTACATAGGTTACGGATTTGCCATTCCAATTAATATGGCAAAGAACGTTTCGAAGGAACTCATTGCAACCGGGAAGGTTAACCGCGGCTACATTGGGGTTTCAATTACAGAGGTGGATCCCGACCTGGCAAAAGCCGTTGGACTGGATAAGGCACGCGGTATAATGGTGCAGGCTGTTACTAAAGGCGGAGCCGCAGAAAAATCGGACGTTAAGGAACAGGATATCATCCTGAAAATTGACGGAAGGGACGTAAATGAGCCGGGAGAACTCCAGAGCTACGTTGCTTCAAAATCGGCCGGCGACAAGGTGACTCTTACTATTTACAGGGACGGCAAGCAGCTTGAACGCACTGTAACATTAAAGTCGAGGGATACTTCCACCAGGGTGGAACCTGCCTCTGAGGATAATACTCCCGACAAGCCTAAAAAGGGACCAGCAAACAGTATGACCTTTGATAATATCGGCCTGACTGTAAGGGACCTGACAGGCGATGAAAAGGAAGCTTACAAGACAAGCAACGGTGTAATGATACAGGACGTTAAGGAACTAAGCCGTGCTTTTGACCAGAGGCTTGGAAAAGGACTGGTTATAACGCAGGCAGACAAGAAGAATATTAATTCGGTGAGCGACTTTGAAAAGGCCATCAACGGCAAAAAAGGCCAGGCCGTTTTGCTGAAAGTTATAGACGGGCAGGGCAATGCACGTTACGTTGGCCTCTCGATTCCTTAAAAATAAAATAAAAAAAACGATAAAGCGTCCCAAATGTGGGGCGCTTTTTTTATATTTAAGGGTCACAGATTAAAGGATTTGTAATGATCAGGTTTTTAACTTCAGGCGAATCTCATGGAAAGGCTTTAACAACAATAGTTGAAGGCTTTCCCTCAAACCTTGAAATAGAAATTGAGTACATAAACTATCACCTGAAACGCCGCATGATGGGCTACGGGCGCGGCGGCCGCATGAAAATTGAAACAGATGAGGCTGAAATCCTCTCCGGCGTAAGATTCGGAAAGACACTGGGCTCACCCGTTACCCTCCTGATTCAGAACAGGGACTGGAAGAACTGGACAGAGAAGATGTCTTCGGCAAAGACAGAGGCCGAAACGGAAAAAATAAGTATTCCCCGGCCGGGCCACGCTGACCTGGTTGGGACACAAAAGTACCGCTTTAATGACATCAGAAATTCCATTGAACGCTCCAGTGCCAGGGAGACCGCAGCTCGCGTTGCCGCATGCTCTGTTGCAAGAAAGTTCCTGGAAGAATTCGGAATTAAAATCGGAAGCTTCGTTGAAAGTGTCGGAGGCATTTACCCGAAAAACAATTTTTCAGCCAGACTCTTCAGCAACGACCTTGAGCAGGATTTCGACGGCTGGAACCTGTCCGTTTCGGCAGACAAAAGCGAAGTCCGCGTCCTGGAAGAAGAGCAGGAAGAACAGATCAAAAGCAAAATCCAGTCGGCCAAGAAAAAAGGCGACACCCTGGGCGGCACTTTTTATGTTGTTGCCACGGGAGTTCCTATGGGCCTCGGGAGTTTTGTGCACTACGACAGAAAGCTGAATGCAGAGCTTTCCCATTCAATAATGTCCATCAACGCCGTTAAAGGCCTCGAAATCGGCGACGGCTTCAGAAGCGCTGAAGTCTTCGGTTCGGAGTTTCACGACGAGATCGTAATCTCGCAGGACGGCCTCGGCCGCAGGACAAACAGGGCAGGCGGAATTGAAGGCGGTGTTTCAACCGGGCTGCCGATTATTCTAAGGGCTGCAATGAAGCCTATTGCAACTTTGATGTCTCCGGTCGGTACAGTGGACCTAAATACAATGCAGGAGATTCAGGCCAGGCGCGAACGCAGCGATTTTACAGCCGTGCCTGCCTGTGCAGTCATTGCAGAATCCATGATGGCATGGTCAATTGCAAAGTACTTCCTGGAAAAGTTCGGCGGGGATTCAATTGAGGAAACAAAAGAAAACTTCATGAATTTCAGGAACAGGAATTTTGCCTCGACGGCAGAAAATTTTTCAAAATAAAACTAACGGAATTACAAATTGTTATGCTGAATATAGAATGCTTCATTTTTAACGCTTTTGCTGAAAACACCTATGTTGTTTCAGATGAGGCTTCAGGCGAGTGCATCATTGTTGACCCCGGGTGCAGCAATGCTTTTGAAAAGGAAGAACTCAGAGCATTTCTGGAGGCAAAAAGCCTTAAAGTGAAGGCATTCGTAAATACGCATTGCCATATAGACCATATTCTGGGCAACCGCTTTTTAAAAGATACCTTTAACGTACCTTTCCTTGCGCCCGAAGAGGACCTGTTCATGCTGGACTTGATGCTTATGGAGGCCCGGAATTTCGGTTTTGAAATGGAACCTTCCCCGGCGCCCGACATACTGATAAAGGAGGATCTGTATTTTTCGATAGGCCAAAGCCAGGTGAAGTTTCTTTTTACCCCGGGCCATTCGCCAGGAGGCTATTGCCTCTACTTTCAGGATGACAGGTTCCTGATTACAGGGGACGTCCTCTTTAAAGAGGGGATCGGAAGAACCGACCTCTGGAAAGGGGACTACGAGAGCCTGATGAATTCAATTGAGACTAAACTCCTGAGCCTGCCTGATGATGTGGTTATATTTCCGGGTCATGGCCACAAGAGCACAATTGGGAATGAGAGGATACATAATCCTTTTTTAACGTAATTTTATTTGACATAGAAACCTTGTTTCAATATATTCCGGCAAAGGATATGAAGAATTCACAAAAGCAGAAGGGACTTAATGAGTGAGTACTTTTCAGAAAAAAGAAATTTAAGGAAGTATGCTTATTTTTCAGCATACGTTTTAATCTATATTCTTCTTTTCGAGTTTGTGGTCCCTGCCGGCAGAATTCTTCCAAAGCCCTCGCTCATCCTGGAGTCCGTTTCATCCCTGCAGATACATTACGGTTTTTTCATGAATGCTCTTTATACCGTTTCCGGGATCTATCTTCCTATGGTTCTGGCGTACCTGGTTATATGGCTGCTGAGGGTTCAGCTTACCGGAGCCGCATTGAAGGCGGGGGATTTTTTAGACTCACTGAGGTTATTTAAATACTTTACGGTCATTTCATTTATTACCATTTATATATACTGGTTCCCGGTTTCAAACCTGTCCGAGATCCTGTTTACTTTTTTAATATCCTTAATTTTTCTGCTTAACGTTCTTTCCCATGGGGTCCACACGGTAAACCGTGCCTACATTGAGCCCTTCCTCCCCCTAAAAGCAGAAGATTCCTTCATTTATAAAAATATTTACTGGAAAAGCCTAAAGCCGGCTATATTCAACTCCTTTCAACGGCTTAACATCTACTTATGGACTATTGTAATTTTCTTTGAGTTTGTAAAAGGTTACATGGGTATCGGCAACATTTACAGGCTTGCCCTTTCATTTAAGGATTTGTCAGGCCTTGCGGCAGTTTCAGTGCTGCTTGCAGTAATAATTGCAGCGGGCGGTTATATAATTAAGCTCTTAAACAGAAAAGTTATAACTTGGGAGACATAATTGGCAGAGGATAACTTTGTATTAAAAGCGGAGAATATATCTAAAAGATTTATCAACCCGGCTGGTGCATCCTTAAGCGTGCTTCAGCAAACCAGTCTGTATGTAAAGGAAGGGGAACTCTTATGCATTCTGGGTCCTTCATTTTCAGGGAAGAGCACGCTTCTCAGAATCCTTGCCGGCATTGAAGAGCCTGATTCAGGTTCAGTCCAGTTTGCGCAGTATGAGAATTTAAGGGCAAATTTGGCACTTATACCTTCAGAGCCTTCATCGCTTCCATGGTTAAACGTTCGTGAGAACGTAAGGCTGGGACTAAAGGAGGCAGAAAAAGAGGAAGAGGTGCTGAAAGGCAGAATAAGCAGGGCTATTAGTACAGTTGGTCTTGAAGGATATGAAAGCCACATTCCGGCAAATAAAAGTACCGGTTTCAGGTTCAGAATTGCCCTGGCCAGGGCTTTAGCCATGGATCCGAAAGTGATCTTAATTGACGATCCTTTAAGGGATCTTCTTCCGGAGAGAAAAATTGGTTATTACGGGCTTATTAGGGATATCTTAAGTAAAGAAAAGGTGAGCATCGTCTGGGTTACAACTGATGTCACCGAAGCGCTTTTACTTTCTGAGAGGATACTTGTTCTTGCAAGCAAGCCTGGACGGATAATGAAGGAATTTTCTCTGGGAAAAAGGAGCCTGCCCGGGCCTGCGGATCTGGAAAAAGAGGAATACTGCAGAATCAGGAAGGAAATTGAAACACTTTTTTATGCGGGTTTCCGGGAGTTTAGCCCCGGAATCGGAGGTTTGGGGTAAAAAAACGGTATTCTATTAAATTAATCCATTAATTTACGATAATTCGAAAGAGCGCAATGAACGGCAAAATTGAAAAGTTAAAAGAGCTTAAGGCACAGGCCCTTCTTGGCGGAGGCCTGGAAAAGATTCAAAACCAGCACGACAAAGGCAAACTGACCGCAAGAGAGAGGATAGAGCTCCTTGTGGATGAAGGGACGTTCGAAGAAGTTGATATGTTTGTCAGGCACCGTTCAAAGGAGTTCGGTATCGATAAGCAGCAGTATCCGGGTGACGGTGTTGTAACCGGATTTGCAAAAGTCGAAGGACGCCCGGTTGCACTCTTCAGCCAGGACTTTACGGTTTTTGGAGGCTCTCTTTCAGAAGCGCATGCTGAAAAGATCTGTAAAATCATGGATCTGGCCTTAAAGACGGGAATTCCCGTAATTGGGCTTAACGACTCTGGCGGGGCCAGAATTCAGGAAGGTGTTGTAAGTCTTGGCGGCTATGCTGAAATATTTCTGAAAAATACGCTCTCTTCGGGTGTAATACCGCAGATTTCAGCTATTCTGGGTCCGTGTGCCGGAGGAGCGGTTTATTCGCCCGCAATTACTGATTTTATTTTCATGGTTAAACACACGAGCCATATGTTTGTAACAGGACCGAGTGTTGTAAAGACTGTAACGCATGAGGAAGTTAGTTTCGAAGATTTGGGCGGTGCTGAAACCCATGCAGCAAAAAGCGGAGTGGCCCATTTTGCCATGGAAAACGAAGTGGAAATTTTTGAAGGTATTAGAAAGCTGATGAGCTTTTTACCCTTGAATTACAGGGACACTTCACCCGAATTAGAGTTTGATTTCAAGGCCGATCAGGTAATTCCGAAGCTGAATGAAATTGTGCCGGATAGCCCGAACAAGCCGTATGATATGAAGGAAATTATCAATCTTCTTGTGGATAACGGCGATTTTTTTGAAGTCCATAAAAATTATGCTGAGAATCTGATTGTAGGCTTTGGCAGGATTGGCGGAATGGCCGTAGGAATTGTAGCCAACCAGCCGCGGGTTCTTGCAGGTGTTCTTGACATTTCGGCTTCGGTAAAGGGAGCAAGGTTTGTAAGGTTTTGTGATGCATTTAACATCCCTTTACTCGTCCTGGAGGATGTTCCGGGTTTTCTGCCGGGAACAGAGCAGGAGTGGAACGGGATCATTAAAAACGGGGCAAAGCTTCTCTTTGCTTTCTGTGAGGCTACGGTTCCGAAAGTAACCGTAATTACAAGAAAAGCCTACGGCGGGGCTTATGACGTAATGAATTCGAAACATATTAGGGGTGATTTTAACTTTGCATGGCCGTCGGCTGAAATTGCGGTTATGGGGCCTAAAGGTGCTGTTGAGATCATTTTCAAGAAAGAGATTTCAGAGTCGGACAATCCTGCTGAAAAAGCAGCCCAGAAGCTGGATGAATACATAGAAAAATTTGCAAACCCATATATCGCGGCCGAAAGGGGATATGTGGATGACGTAATAATTCCGGCTGAAACTAAAATAAAACTGATAAATGCATTTCAGCTGTTAAAAACGAAAGTGGATACGAATCCCAGGAAAAAACATTCGAACATTCCTCTGTGAAAAAAAATGTTTGAATTTAAAAGTTTTTTTTTAACTTAAAAAAGGGGGAGTATTGGCAATAATTAGCTTGACAATAAAAGTGTTTGAATTTAAATTGGTTCCCAAATTCACTAGATAAGGAGTACGAATGAAAAAAGTTGTCCTATTTTTATTTTTGATAAGTGTGTCCTTTTTTGCTTCATCCTGCAGCTTGTCAAAGGTAGGTAGTGACGATAAACCTTCAACAACCAACACAAAAATCAAGGTTAAGCCAACTGTAATAGTAAGTGAATTGTTGGAAGAAGCCAGGCAAAATTACGTTAGCGCACTGGCAAAACAGGAGATTAACAGTACAACTGAAGCTATAAATTATTATGAAGCAGCCCTTCGCATTCTTAATAATTTAAGCTATTATCCTGAAATTGATGACAATGAAGCTTATACACAGCTGGAAAAGTCAATAACCGACGATTATCAGAAGTTCGTTGACGGTTTATCGGAATTACCTGAAGGTGTCTCTTTTGCAGCTTTAGAAGAATGGATGAAAAAGAGCATGCCTGAAATCAAAGTAAAAGAAGAGGCTGTTTCAAAACCGAACCAGGTTGTCATTGTTGCGGATTTCCCACTGGAAGTCAACAGCTATGTTGACCAGTACATTGAAATTTTCCAGGGCAAATGGCGCAAGTACATGGAACTCTGGCTTTCACGCTCAGGCAAGTATTTCCCTATGATGGCTAAGGTCTTTGCCGAGGAAAAAGTGCCCACACAGCTTATCTTTTTAAGCATGGTTGAAAGTGGTGTTAACCCTGTTGCCAAGTCCAGGGCAAAGGCTGTGGGACTCTGGCAGTTTATGGCCCCTACGGGAAAGTTATACGGTCTTAATTCAGACATTTATTTTGACGAAAGGAGAAATCCTGAAAAAGCTACCAGGGCCGCCGCCAGGTACTTAAGAAATCTCTATAATATGTTTGGCGACTGGTATCTTTCACTTGCATCATACAATTGCGGTGAAGGTACTGTAAAAAGAGTTGTGAACAGGACAGGAAAGAATACTTTCTGGGAAGTCAGGGATTACCTGCCGCGCGAGACACGCGACTATGTGCCACAGTTTATTGCGGTATCGCTTATTGCAAGTAACCCGGCAAAGTACGGCTTTAACAATCTGATGTTCGAAAAGCCGCTGGATTATGATACCTACAAAGTTACAGAAGGTATTGACTTAAAAGTTTTGGCCAAATGCGCCAATACTACTTTGGAAGAGCTCCAGGATTTGAACCCTGAACTGACACAGCGTTCAACGCCGCCGGATTATCCGGGCGGTTACCAGCTGAGGATTCCGAAGGGCAAAAATGAAATCTTTGCCGCTAACTTCAAGAATATACCTGAAGATGCCAAGGTTCAGTTTACTCTTCACTATGTGAAAAAAGGGGAGACTGTTTCCAGGGTAGCTAAAAAATATGGAATTTCTGCAACTGAACTCGCAAAGATTAATAATATCTCTACAAGAACCAAGCTTCCAAGAGGCGTGGCCTTAAAGATACCTGTTGCAGGATTTAATGAAACTGATTTTGTAGTCAATACCGATACAGCTCCTGCCGTTGATAAGGAAAAAAGCCTGGAAGCTCCTTATACTGTACATAGCCAGCAGAACGAGACACAGCAGAATGAAACTGAGGAACCGACGGAACTGGCTTCTAATGAAACCCAGACAGATAATCAGCTTACGGCTGAGAATACGGCATCCGAAAATCAGACTACAACAGCCTCAAACCAGACGTCTGCAGAAAATGAGGAACAGTCAAATGTCGTAATCCGTCCTGAAGGCAAAGCTCTTGTTCAGTACAGCGTAAAGAAAAGCGACAATCTGACAGAAATTGCCGACCTGTTCAACGTCAGAGTTTCCGACCTGAGAAACTGGAATAATATCTCCTATACTGAAGCTATTCATGTTGGACAGTCGCTTAATATCTATGTCCCTGAGGACAAGAAGGATTATTACGCCAGCCTGGATAATCAGACACAGGTGGAAAAAAGATCCTTAAAGAATACCCAGATTAAGAATAACGCCAAGTGGGTAACTCACAAGGTAAGACGTGGCGAATCTCTTGCCAGCATTTCTTCAAAGTACAATGTAACCATTTCACAGATAAGACAGTGGAACGGCCTGCATAAGAACAGAATAAATGGCGGCACAAGACTTAAAATTCTTGCCGAAAGCAACAGCCCTTATCTTTCACCAACTCAGAAGAGCAATTACAAGAGAAGCGGTCTGACAAGGTATAAGGTAAGACGCGGTGACACGATTGGTGAAATTGCCGACAGGTTTGGCGTTACCGTTAAAGAGCTTCAGAAGTGGAACAAACTTTCTTCCAAGAGGCTGTCTGCAGGAAAGAGCCTTAAGATTTTCGGTAATGAAACCACTACCGCTTTAGGCGACAACACGAGCAAGGCTTCAGCCACACTGAATTACTACAAGGTAAAGCAGGGCGACGCCATTAGCCACATTGCCGATAAATTCCATGTCTCTGTTTCAAACCTGAAGAAATGGAATAAGCTTAACAGCAACAGAATTACCGCAGGCAAAACGCTTAAGATCTATTCCGATGAAGGCGAGCAGTATGCTTCAACCGATATGAAACCTCTTAAGAGATCAAAGCAGGCTGTTGAAGAGGACAATTCTTCAATTGAACTGAATTCTTCCTCAGAGAGTGAACATGTTGTTAAAACAGGCGAAACTCTTGGTCATATAGCCGAGACCTACGGGGTCAGGGCTTCTGACTTAAGAAAATGGAACCATATTTCCGGAAATAAAATTGTTGTCGGAGACAAGCTGAAAATCAACGGCAGCAAAAAAGGAACTAAAGTTACTTCCGAAAAGAAAGTTTCCACAAAGAAAGAGTTAGCTGAAACAAAAGTTTCTGCGGAGAAGAAGGTATCTTCAAAGAAAGAACTGGCCGAAACGAAAAAGACTAAGGGAAATAAGGCTGCAACCCACAAGGTGAAGAAGGGTGAAACCTTATATACAATAGCCCAGAAATACGACCTGGATGTTAAGGATCTGAAAAAGATGAATAGGATCAAGGGAAATAAACTGGCCGTAGGCCAGAAATTAAAAGTTGAAGACTAGTTTTATTGTTTTTTTGTTCTTATTTTTATAATATTATTTTGCACTGACACGAAAGCCGACGTTAGGGGTGTTGCGGATTGAAAATTCCGCGGCTGAGATTATACCCTTAAACCTGATCTGGATAATACCAGCGTAGGGAAACGACTAAAGATAAAAGAATAATTGTACTTTTAGCCGTTTTCATTAAAACGGCTTTCTTTTTTTTAAAGGAGAAAAGACGATGAAGTATATAATTATTCTTTTTTTATTTTTAAATGGGATTCTTCTGCCTCAGACCACGGCTTTGTCAGGGAAAGTTGTGGATTCCGAGACAAAAAAAGCTCTGAACTCAGCAAGCGTATCGCTTGAAGGCTCAAACGTTAAAACTACAACAGATGAAAACGGTTCATTCACAATTTCCGGAAATTACTCCGCTTCAGATAATTTAATTATAAGCTATGTAGGCTACAGCCCAAAACGCGTTAATATAGGTTCCCTCCTGAAAGATAAGGCTGTCATCAGCCTGGACCCGCAGATAATTTCTTCACAGACAATACTTGTTACAGGAAGCATCGGGAAGGAGGGCCTTACGCCTTTGGCATTTTCCAAAGTGAGCAGAAGTAAAATTGAAGAAAAATATATGGAACAGGACGTTCCCGAGTTTCTTTCCACGCTGCCCTCAACGACGTTTTATTCGGAATCGGGCAGCAGCATAGGCTATAATTATTTGAGCATCAGGGGGTTTGACCAGAGAAGGATATCCGTTTCCATTAACGGCGTACCGCAGAACGACCCTGAAGACCACAACGTGTACTGGCTTGATTTTCCGGATATTCTTTCAAATTCGGAACTTGTTCAGGTTCAGAGGGGTTCAGGCTCCGGCATAATTGGGTATCCTTCAATTGGCGGCTCCATAAACATTATCACCTCATCTTTCAGCAATAAACCAAATTTTGAATTCGGAGCCTTTTCAGGAAGCTTCAATTCCAGGAAATACAGCGCTAGCTTTTCAAGCGGCCTGATTGATAATACCTATTCCATACATACAATGCTCTCCAAGACTCTCAGCTCCGGCTACAGGAATTCAGCCTGGAGTGACTTCAATGCCTATTATGTCTCTGCAGTCCGCTACGATAAAAACCTGACCACGCAGGTAAATTTCTACGGCGGTCCGATTTCAGACGGGCTGGCTTATACGGGGCTTCCGAAATTTACCATCAAGGATAAGAATTTAAGACGCATGAACTATTCCTACTGGGAGGCTTCAGACGGAAAGTTCAGCTATACTTTGGAGCGCCGCCCGGATGAGATAGAGAACTTTTCTCAGCCCCATTTTGAACTGCTTAATGAATATAACATAAACAGCAGAGTTTCATTTAATTCGGCTTTGTTTTTAGTCCTGGGTAACGGATTTTTCGATTACGACGGCTCATGGGCCGATACGTCTTACTTCAGGATGACTAAAGATAATGGGTTTAATAATGTAGGCGGCAACCCCTCTAACGCACTTATACGCGCCCAGGTGGAGAATAAACAGTTCGGCTGGATACCACGCCTTAGAATAGACCATGGCACGGGTGAACTTGTTCTTGGTGCGGAGGTTAGGCAGCACCGCTCGCTGCACTGGGGATCTGTTAACTATGCCGATAACCTTCAGGAAGGAATAGATAAAAACTACAGGTATTACCAGTACCGCGGCGGCAAAGATATTTATAACATATTTGCCCACGAAAGCTATAACATTTCGCCTGAAATGAATCTTTTAGCCGAGCTTCAGCTGGCTTATTTTAAGTACAGGCTCTATGATGAAAAATACCTTGGAACCGATTTTAAGGTGCAGGACGTATTCTTAAATCCCCGTCTGGGCTTCAATTACAAGCTTAGCACTGAAGGAAATATTTATCTGACCGCAGCACGTGTTTCGAGGGAACCAAGGCTGGTAAATTACTATGATGCCGCCGAGTCAAGCGGAGGCGCCGAGCCGCAGTTTGCAAGAACTCAAACGGGAGCATATGACTTTACAAGACCTCTAGTGAGTCCTGAAACCATGACAGACCTGGAAGGAGGGACTTCATACCTTGCAAAGGGTTATTCAGTGGGTCTGAATTTGTTTTATATGTATTTCAGCGATGAGATAGTTAAAAAAGGGCAGGTGGACAGGTTCGGGCAACCGGTTACGGGCAATATGGATAAAACAGTGCACTCGGGAATTGAATTAAACGGCCTGATTAAACTTAATGAGAACTTTGAATTTGCCTTAAACGGCACTTACAGCAGGAATTATATCCTCAGAGGTAAAACTTTCATATCCTATACTGATCCTGCAACGGGCGAAGGTGCTGTGGGTTCATTGAAGCTGGATGGCAACAGGATCAGCGGATTTCCGGATGTGCTCCTTAACGGATCTCTCAAGGTTAACTTTGGCGGTCTTACATCAATTTTCACCGCCAGGTACGTGGGAAAATACTATTCGGATAACTATGATAAGAATCTGAAAACTTATCTTGCAAGCTATCCGGGTTTTAATTCCTACAATGACAACGTAGTTGACCCTTATTTTACTGCCGACATATTTGCAAGCTATGAACTTAAGCTGCCGGAAATTTCAAATACCATAAAGGCTTCACTAAGGGTCAGCAATATCTTCGACACCCTTTATGCTTCCTATGCCGTTGGAGGTGAATTCTTCCCGGCTGCTGAACGCAGCTTTATAGCAGGCTTACAACTGGGTTTATAACAAAAAAACGGGTAATTTAGGCACATAAATGAAAAAATGCGTTATAATTGCAAACGGCAAGGCTCCTAAGAAAAGCATCTTTCCGTTTTTAAGACTGCAGGGATATTCTGCCGTCATCTGCGCAGACGGCGGAGCCAACAGCGCAAGACGGCTGAATATAATTCCCGACTTTATTATCGGAGATCTGGATTCCATTCTTCCCGAAACCCGAAGCTTTTATGAGGGTAAAACGGTAATTAAAAGAGTGAAGAGCCAGGATGATACAGATGTTGAAAAGTGCCTGAAGTTTGCAATTAAAAACGGCTACGGTGAATGTACACTGACAGGCGTCATCGGCGACAGGCTCGACCATTCATTCAGCAATCTGGGGATAGTCTTAAGATATTCAAAATATATCTCCCTTAAAATTATAAGCGAAAGGTCCTTTCTTACCGTCCATAAGGGGAACTTCTGCTTAAAGACAATTCCGGGCGAAACTATTTCAATTTATGCATTCGACAGGAAAACAAAAATAAGTTCAGCAGGACTTAAGTATGAGCTTCAGAACACCACTTTGCCTTATGGCCTTAGGGAAAGCACAAGCAACGAGGCGACCGGAAATGAGGTGCATCTGAAGGTGAAAGGGGGTCTTGTTTTTATTATCCGTGACTTTAATCTTGTGAGAAAGCATGATCTCTTTTAGCATTTGGGACATAGTAATAATACTGGCGTTTTTCCTGGTAGTTTTAATTATAGGATTTCTGCCTGAAAAAAAGGATACGGAAACGGCCGAAGGATACCTCCTTTCAGGAAGAAAAGTGGGGCTCTTTCTTTTCATACTGACAAACGTTTCCACCTGGTATGGAGGCATTCTGGGCGTAGGGGAATTTACCTACCGGTACGGCATTTCCAGCTGGTTTACACAGGGTTTGCCTTATTATATCTTTGCCATCGTGTTTGCTTTATTCTTTGCAAAGAAAATACGCAGCGCCTCTTTGTTTACAATTCCGGATAAGCTCAGAAGCACCTATGGTAACAAGGTGGCCTTATCGAGTGCAATACTGCTTTTTATACTCGTTTCTCCGGCCCCTTATTTACTGATGATAGGGAGTCTTATAAACCTGATCTTTAAGGTCAATCTTTTCTGGAGTCTCGTAATCGCAACATTTCTGTCTGCAGCATACCTGCTGAAAGGCGGTTACCGTTCAGACTTACTGACCGATGCTTTTGAATTCTTTGTAATGTTTGCAGGATTCATTGTTATAATGTTTGCTGCTTACGGATCTTTGGGAAACTTTTCCTATCTCAGTGCCAATCTGCCTCCGGAGCATTTAAGCTTATCTGGGGGAGCGTCGTATACGTATATACTTGTGTGGTTTTTAATTGCGCTCTGGACGTTTACCGATCCTGGCTTTCACCAGAGGTGCTACGCAGCAAAAGACGGCAACGTTGCGGTCAAAGGAATAATTATATCTGTATTTTTCTGGGCACTGTTCGACTTTCTGACCACTTTTACGGGTCTTTATTCAAGGGCCGCCTTGCCGGGGCTTAAGACGCCGGTTCTATCTTTCCCAATGCTTGCTGAAAAGCTCCTGGGTCCCGGCTTAAAAGGCCTATTTTACTCAGCCATGTTTGCTACAATTTTATCCACATCCAACAGCTTTTTCTTTTTGAGCGCTACAACCTTCGGGCGCGATTTTCTTTACAGCCGGAAGAAGCCGGGAGACGAAAGGTTATTAAAAAGATACACTGTTGCGGGTTTGCTTGTTTCAGGGGTAATTTCCATACTGATGGCTTACTTTATACCTTCTGTAATCGATTTGTGGTACACCATTGGAACAATCTGCATACCCGGAATAATAATTCCCGTAATTTCGGCATATTACCCGGGGCTTCGTATAAATTCCGCTTTTGCTCTTGCGGAAATCGTGCTTTCATGCATGATTAGTCTTGTATGGTACGTTTTAAGGGCTGAATTTGCCGGCGTTGCGGTTCTAAGTGAAGTGGAACCGATGATTGCAGGGCTCCTCTTTGCAGTATTTATACACACATCAGGGCTGCTTTTTGCCAGGAAAGCAAGAGTTCTGAGTAAGGCGCAGGCAGATAATTGCCAATAATCATCCCTTTTTTTCTCCTGTTTGTGCTTTAAGGTAGAAGTTTATTATTTTTTTAGATACATTTAGGTCCAACATTATTTTTCACACTTACAGTTCTAAGTTATTTCCCGGAAATTATTTATTTGCTATTATTAAAAGAATGTAGAAAAACTATGCATTCTTTGCATAACTCTTTTGGGGAGACTAACTGTTCCTGAATATTCGGATGTATCACAAAATAGATAGAAATTGACATGAGTAACAAGAAGAAAGTTAAATACATTTTTGTCACGGGCGGTGTTGTATCGTCACTCGGCAAAGGAATTACAGCTTCATCACTGGGTCTTCTATTAAAGCAAAGGGGATTCAGTGTAACGGTACAGAAATTTGATCCGTATATTAATGTGGATCCAGGCACAATGAATCCCTTCCAGCACGGGGAGGTATATGTAACCGACGACGGAGCTGAAACAGATCTGGATCTGGGGCATTATGAACGCTTCCTGGACGTAAGCATGAGCCGGTATAACAACACTACTACCGGGCAGGTCTATTTTGATGTAATTACAAAAGAAAGAAGGGGAGACTTCCTGGGGGCAACCGTCCAGGTAATTCCCCACATAACAGATGAAATTAAAAGCCGGATGCGCCGCCTGGGTGAGACTGGTGAATATGACATTATAATTACAGAGATTGGCGGTACAGTTGGTGATATTGAAAGCCTTCCCTTTATAGAAGCCATGCGCCAGCTGATGATGGAAGTAGGCCGCAAGAATGCAATCAGTATTCATGTGACGCTTGTTCCTTACATTAAGTCGGCAGATGAGGTAAAGACAAAGCCGACTCAGCACAGCGTTAAAAACCTGCTGGAATTAGGTATACAGCCGAATATACTCGTATGCCGTTCAGAAGAAAAGATTGACAAGGAGATCAGGGAAAAGATTGCATTGTTCTGTAATGTTGACACAAAATCCGTTTTCTCGGCTTATGATTGTCCGACAATTTACGAAGTTCCCCTTGTGCTTCATAAGCAGAAATTTGATCAGGTTGTACTGGACCGCCTGAAGCTGCCCGATATAAAAGCCAAGCTTGAGGACTGGGATAGTTTTGTGGAAAAGGTGAAACATCCATCAGGTGAAATTGAAATTGCAATAACCGGCAAATACACCGAGTACCTGGATGCCTACAAGAGCATCAGCGAGGCATTCGTTCATTCGGGTGCAGAGAACGATGTAAAAGTAAGGTTAAGGTACATCAGGGCGGAGGACGTGGAACAGGAGGACCCGGCCAGGTTACTCAAAGGCATAAGCGGCCTTTTGATACCGGGTGGTTTTGGAGAAAGGGGTATTGAAGGCAAGATCAGGGCTATTCAGTATGCCAGGGAAAACAACATCCCGTTTTTCGGCATCTGTCTTGGAATGCAGTGCGCTGTTATAGAGTATGCCAGAAATGTATGCGGAATGAAGAAAGCCAACAGCTCTGAATTTATTAAGAATCAGTTTAATGTAATAGACCTTATGCCCGAACAGAAGAAGATAAAGAACCTGGGTGCCACAATGCGCCTTGGGGCATTCCCGTGTAAAATAAAAGAAGGCACCAGGGCAATGGAAGCCTACAAGTCGGATGAAATTTCCGAACGGCACAGGCACAGGTATGAAGTTAACAATAATTTCAGAGGCTGTCTGGAAGAAAAAGGAATGGTTTTCAGCGGACTATCACCCGACGAGAACCTGGTTGAGATGATAGAGCTTCCTGATCACAAATGGTTCCTCGGCTGCCAGTTTCATCCTGAACTGAAGTCCAGGGCAACGAAAGCTCATCCTCTTTTCAGGGAATTTGTAAAGGCTTCACTGGAGTATTCACGCAGCCTGGCAGAACCCAAAAATGCTTAAGAAGTTACTCCTTGTATTGTTCCTTTTTTTAACGGCAAGGGTTTCAGCTCAGAACGAAATTGTAGCTTCAATTTACAGAGGTCTAGGGTATTCATATAATTTTCAGATGAAGGAAGCTGAAGCTGAGTTTCAGAAAATTATTGATAAATATCCCGATGACCCCAGGGGCTATCACTACAAGTCGAGTCTTTACCTCTGGGCTTTTATCGGCAATAAGGATCAGTCTGATTATAACAGGTTTATGCACCTCTCGGACGTTGCCATTGAAAAAGCACAAAGCCTTCTGGACAGGGAGGACAACAATGAAAATGCGCTTTATGTTCTGGGGGCCAATTACGGCTTCAGGGCAATGGCATTTACAAAAAATAACAATTCCCTGGATGCCGTCTGGGCAGCCAGGAAAAGCAGCAAGTACCTGAACGAGGTACAGGAACGCTATCCGTATAATAATGATATTTACCTGGGTAAAGGTCTTTTCAGTTATGCAGTAAGCTTTATTCCGGGCGTATTTAAGTGGGCATTGAAAATAGCAGGATTCTCAGGTTCAAAGGAAGAGGGTGCTTTTTATCTTAAAAAGGCGTTCAAATACGGAAAGTACTCGAAGCCCGAGGCGGCATTTTTCCTTTCGCAGATCTATTCGGAAAGCTACGGCGACTATGAAAATGCGGCAAATTACCTGAGGCAGCTCATTAAGCAGTATCCGCAGAATTCACTCTTTCAGTATTCGCTGGCCGTAGTTCTGATTAAAGACCGAAAACCCGCCGAAGCGGAAAAAACCTTAAAAGACATAATCAGGAATAATAACGTAAGATTTCTGCAGATCATTGCCTACGCCAACTTCCTGCTTGGTGATATATATTTCCACAGAAACGATTTTCAGCATGCAATGGGCTATTACCAGAAATTCCTTTCGGGTACAAGAGATTTTGATTACTCTGGAATTGCCTATTACAGAACCGGACTCAGCTGCGAATTAAGCAATAACAGACGGGAAGCGCAGAAGAATTACATTTTGGCCAGGAACGGAAATCTCGACATTGCGGACGATATTTACGCAAAAAGAAAAGGGGAATCCTGCTACGACAGGCCCTTATCGGCTAATGAGATTGTAATAATTAAAGCCTCAAATTCCTTAGAGGACGGCAGGTTCAGCGAGGCTTTTGAAATGCTGAAGAATGTGATACCCAGGCTTGAAAACGACAAGTTAAAGGGAGAGGTCTTCCAGTACTTAAGCGATGCGGCCTTTGAGCTTGGTAAAGCTGACGAGGCAGTTGATTATGCCAACAGGGCGCTCAGAATGGATACAAAGGAAGAAAAGTGGATTAAGCCTTTTGCCTGCTACTACGGGGCAAGGGCCAGCCTTAGCCGGGGCAACAAGCAGATGGCGGCAAAATTTCTGGACAAGGCGGAGTCCTACGGCGGATTCGACTATGAGTCAAAGCTTGACGGCTGGATCAAGACTCTAAGGGCTAAGCTGCAGTGAGGTAAAGCTCCGGTTTATAAAATCTTTTGCTTATCAAAGTTCCGGTTCAGCAAAACCGGGCATAAGGGTTTGGGGTAAGTATTTAAGGGGACTGCATTTGGGACAAATTTTATTGTTTTTACCCTTTAGATTACATTGATTATTTTTATTTAAATGACTAACTTTCCAAACGTTAAAATAGAAGATATGTTAAAAATAGCGGTATTTGTCTCGGGCAGAGGTTCAAACTTACAGGCTATTCTTGATGCAAAATCGGGCGGATTTCTAAAGTCAGAAGTTGCTGCTGTATTTACCGATAAGCCGGAGAGCGGCGCGGTAGAAAAGGCAGTAAGAAATTCAATTCCGGTACGGTTCTTATGCAGGGGAAAAAAGCCCGGCTGGGTTTCCGATGAAGAATTAGCCGGAGTACTGGAGGAATTAAAGGTAGATCTGGTTGTTCTTGCCGGTTATCTGAAGCTTGTTCCGGTATCCATCATTGAACTTTATGAGAACAGGATCATAAATATTCATCCGGCGCTGCTTCCGTCTTTCGGGGGCAAAGGGATGTATGGAATGAATGTTCACAGGGCAGTCTTTAACTCCTCAGCAAAGGTTTCAGGCCCGACGGTCCATTTTGTAGACAAGGTATATGATAACGGGAAAATAATAGCACAAAAGGCTGTTGACATTTCGGATGTCAGATCGCCTGAGGAAATTGCCGAAAAGGTGCTGAAATTGGAGCACGAGCTATTGCCTTTAGTTATCAGGAAATTTGAAGAAGGCAAAATAAAAATAATAGATGAACGTGTTGTTGTTTTTTAATAACATTTTGGTAGAACGTTGAAAAAACTCGCATTAATTAGTGTATCTGATAAAACCGGCATTGTAGAGTTTGCGCGTGATCTGTCAAGCCTGGAATATGAAATTCTAGCCACAGGCAATACAGCAAAACTTCTTAATCAGAATGAAATAAAGTGTACTGAAATCAGTGATTTTACGAATTTTCCTGAGATATTCTCAGGCAGGGTAAAAACCCTTCAGCCCCGGATATTCGGCGGCATACTGATGAGGCGTGATAATGAATCGGATATTTCAGAAGCTGAAAAGAACAATGTGGTTCCGATTGATATTATTTGTGTGAATTTGTATCCCTTCCCCAAAGTAGTGGAATTGGATGTACCTCTTGAAGAAAAGATTGAAAATATTGACATTGGGGGTCCAAGCCTGATAAGGGCAGCTTCCAAGAATTACAAATATGTTTCCGTGCTTACCGATCCCGGCCAGTATGCCGGCTTTACAGAAGAATTAAAAAAAGGCGGTATCTCACTTTCTACCAGGCAGTCACTGGCAGCAGCAGCGTTTTCATACACTTCATTCTACGATACACTGATTGCGAACTTCCTGGAAAAAGAATTTGACCGTCCAAAGTCAAGCATACGGCTTAATTATCCTTTAGCCCAGTCACTCAGGTATGGTGAAAACCCGCACCAGGCGGCTGCATTATACGGAAACTTTCACAAGTATTTTGAAATTGTGCATGGCAAGGAGATATCCTATAATAATATTATAGATCTTGTTGCGGCTGCGGAACTGGTAGGGGAGCTGGAAGGTACTGCATGTGCAGTAGTAAAGCATACAAACCCGTGCGGGGCAGCTATAGGTAATTCTGTTGAGGAGGCATATGAAAGGGCTTTATCTTCAGATCCGGTTTCAGCCTTCGGAGGCATAGTTTCCTTCAACAAAGAGGTGGATGCGCAGACGGCTTTGAAGTTAAATGAAATATTCTTAGAGATTGTTTGCGCTCCCGGCTTTAGCCAGGAAGCCATGGAAATACTGGTTAAGAAGAAAAACAGAAGGTTAGTCAGAGTTTTAAGGTCATTGTCGGAAGAAAGTATGCTCTATAAGAGTGTACCTGGCGGTCTGATAGCGCAGGCGAAGGACAATTCGAGGCTGAAAAAAGAAGATACAAAGACAGTCACAAAAATGCAGGCTGCTGAAGATCAGTGGAACGATCTTAAGCTTGCGTGGGTAGTATGCAAGCATACAAAGAGCAATGCGATTGTTTTTGCAAAGGACCGGAAGATACTTGGAGTAGGAGCCGGTCAGATGTCCAGAGTTGATTCGGTCAGGCTGGCAGTCTTAAAGGCAAAGGAACATGGTCACAGTTTGGAAAATGCAGTAGCTGCTTCAGATGCATTTTTCCCGTTTGCAGATGGAGTCATAGAAATAGCCTCCAGCGGCATTAAGGCTGTAATACAGCCCGGCGGCTCTGTAAGAGATGAAGAAGTAATAAAAGCAGCAGATGAAAATAATTTAGCAATGGTATTTACCGGAATAAGAAATTTTAAGCACTAAGAGGTTATATGGGAATATTCGATTTTTTTTCAACAGACATCGCAATTGATTTAGGAACAGCAAATACCTTAATTTATCTCAAAGGCAAAGGTATTGTATTAAATGAGCCGTCGATCGTTGCCTACGACAGAAACACAAAGAAAATAATTGCCCTTGGCAACAAGGCCAAGGAAATGCAGGGCAGGGAGCATAAAGAAATCCGCGTTACCAGGCCTATGCGTGATGGTGTTATTGCCGATTTTGAAATTGCCGAAGGCATGATTAAGGCATTCATTAAAAAGGTAAGCAATGGTCCTATCTCTTCAAGAAGAATAATCATTGCAGTTCCAAGCGGTGTTACAGAAGTTGAAAAAAGAGCTGTACGCGACAGCGCCGAGCATGCAGGCGCAAAGGAAGTTCATCTGATTGCTGAGCCGATGGCAGCGGCCATTGGCATTGGAATAGATGTTGAAGCCCCGGTTGGCAGTATGATCATTGACATCGGCGGAGGCACAACTGAAATTGCTGTAATAGCTTTATCAGGAATTGTAAACGAGGAGTCGATCAGGATTGCCGGCGATGAAATGAACAACGCCATTATGCAGTTCTTCAAGAAGAACCATAACCTCCTGATAGGTGAAAGAACTGCCGAGGCAATTAAGTGTGAGGTTGGAAGCGCAGTGCCCCTTAAAGAGGAAATAACTGTCCAGGTTAAAGGGCGCGACCTTGTAGGCGGTGTTCCAAAGACAGCCGAGGTCAGTTCAGTTGAAATCCGTGAAGCCCTAAATGAGAATGTATCGCAGATAGTTGAGGCAGTAAAGCAGTCTCTGGAGCGTACTCCTCCTGAACTTTCTGCAGACATACTCGACCGCGGTGTCATGATCACCGGCGGTGGAGCTCTTCTTAAGGGTATTGACGAAAGGATCCGTATGGAGACGAATCTTCCTGTTCACGTTGCCGATGATCCTTTGACGGCTGTGGCCAGAGGCGCAGGTAAAACTATTGATAACTTAAATAAATATTCAAAAGTATTTATACGCAATAGAAGATACTAATGAGGGGATTCTTTTCTAAATTCTGGTTCGGGTATAAAGAATACATAATAGTGGTGATACTACTGGTATTAAGCCTTTCTGTACTTTCAATGAACAGCAAGCCGGGAATAAAAAAGGTGAAAACCTTTGCTTTCGGAGGTTTTGCTGTTTTGACTTCCGGGGTTTCAAAAGTAGTAGAACCTTTTAGTACCGCCTTTGAGGTTAAGAACTTAAGGGAAGAAAATGCCCAACTGATGCTCCAGGTTAACCGCCTGAGAGAATACGGCATACAGAATGAAGAGCTGAAAAAACAGCTGGCGCTTAAAGATTCTTCTAAGTACCCCCTGATTTCCGCCAAGGTTGTTTCTAAATTTGCCTCCACTTCGCAGGGTAATTTTATTATCAATACAGGCGAAGCTGAAAATATTAAAACCGGGATGCCCGTTATTAACAGCCAGGGTCTTTTGGGTGTTGTAACTACTGTTTCAAAAGATTACTCGATAGTAAGGACACTGAGGAACCGGGAGCTTAAATTCGCTGTTAAAAACCAGAGAAGCAGGTTTGATGGCGTCCTGGAATGGAACGGCAAGGAGTTGACAATAAAAAATGTGCCCAAGACTTTCGACATGGAAGTAGGGGACAGGATAGTCACCTCCGACTTCAGTACCAAATTTCCCCCATCAATACCTGTAGGTGTTGTTGCAGGAGGCAACAGGGATAAGACAGGAATCTTTAATAATATTGTTGTTACTCCTTACGCCGATTTAATGCGAATTGAACATGTTTTTGTAATTGCTTTTGTACCCAGTGTGCAGAAGAATAATTTAGAGTTAAATTTAATTAAAAATAACTGATGCGTGCCGACTATTTAATTGCAATATTATTGCTCATTCCGTTAACTATTCTTCAGCTGACGGTTGTTCCCTTATTTTCATACAATCAGATCGCTCCTGACCTTGTACTGATTCTTCTTGTATATTACACCCTGAAAATGGGCCAGCTGCACGGAACCATTCTGGGCTTTATTTTCGGTCTGTTTTTCGACCTGGTTTCAGGAGGTATTCTGGGAAGCGCCATGTTTTCAAAAACACTAAGCGGATTTCTTGCAGGATACTTCTATAATGACAATAAGGTAGAGCTTAATCTGCATACTTTTATGTTTCTTTTTATTGTATTAGTAATCGGGACCGTCGATTCTGTAACTTATTCATTTTTCGGATCGGCGGAAACCAGTTCAACCATGTTGACACTGATCCTTGTACAGGGGCTTTTCCCTGCAATGTACTCATCAGTATTATCGTTACCTATGGTGGTATTTCATTCAAGAAAGATATTCGCATGACAATCAGTAGAAAATTCGGAATTGATGTAAGGAGAAGTATTTTATACTATATCCTTGTTTCCTTTTTTGCCGTCTTAGTGCTTCAGCTGTTTAACATGCAGGTAATCAAGCACGAATTTTTTGACGAAAAATCGGCTGACAACAGCATAAAAGGAATAATACAGACCCCCCTAAGGGGTGTGTTTTACGACAGGAATTACAAGATTGTTGTAAATAACAAGCCATCCTACACTCTGCTTATTACGCCTTCAAACTACAAAAGAAAGCTGAACAACGTAATTGAGACGGTCATTGGTGCCGAGCCGGGCTACATAGACGAAATACTCTCAGACAACATCCAGTATTCCAAATATATTCCGATCAGGGTGCAAAGAGACGTCAGCTTTCAGGTTGTTTCCTGGATTGAAGAAAACAAAGAGGAACTCCCCGGTGTCAGCTATATAGTGGATATGGAAAGAGATTATCCCGACAGCATCATGGCATCTCACATGTTCGGCTATACCAAGGAAATCTCACGTAAGCAGCTTCAACAGGATAAAAATTATTACGATATGGGTGATTTCATCGGGAACAACGGCGTCGAAAAAACCTATGAAAAATACCTCAGGGGAATAAAAGGCGTAAAATATATGCTGGTGGATTCCAGGAGGAAAGAAATTGGGCGTTTTAAGGAAGGACTTAACGATAAGGAATCCATAAAAGGGGATGATCTGGTTCTTACAATTGACGCCGATGCGCAGAAAGCTGCCGAGAGAGGATTTAAGGGGTTAAGAGGGGCGCTTGTTGCAATAGAACCGAAGACGGGCGAAATTATTGCATTTGTAAGTTCTCCGCAGTACGACCTGAATAATTTTACAACTGTAACACCCAAAGAGATCTGGAGAAACTTAAACAGCGATCCCGATAAGCCGCTCTACAACAGGGCTACTTTGTCTGTCATGCCCCCGGGCTCCACATTCAAGCCGCTGGCTGCAATTGCGGCACTTGAAGAGGGGATCATTACTCCACAGACTGTAATAAACTGCCCTGGTGGTTTTTATTTCGGAAGATTTTTTAAGTGCCACGGAGGAGCTCACGGCCCTCTGACGGTTGAACACGCAATTGAAAAATCGTGCAACACCTTCTTCTACCAGCTGATCTTAAGGATAGGCCTCGACAAATGGTCCGAGTATGCAAGACGCTTCGGCTTCGGGCATAAGACCGGTGTAGATATCAGCGAGGAAAGAGGAGGTATTCTGCCTTCAACAGAATATTACAATAAGAGATACGGCAACAACGGCTGGACAAAAGGTTTTATCGTTTCCTTAGGAATCGGGCAGGGTGAGCTAAGCGTAACCCCGATGCAGCTTGCGCAGTATGTATCGCTCATTGCTAATGACGGCAAGTCTGTAAAGCCGCATCTGGTCAGGGGGTACATGGATCCCGAGACAAAGAAAATTGTACCTTTCAAGTTTGATCCTATCGATACAAAAGTCAGCAAGAAAACCATGGACATAGTAAAACACGGGATGTATCTGGTTGTAAACGGCGCCGGTACAGCCGCAATTGCAAAACTTCCGGGAATTACTGTCGCAGGAAAGACCGGAACAGCTCAGAACCCCCATGGAAAAGACCACGCCTGGTTTATGGGTTTTGCGCCGTACGAAGATCCCAAAATTGCAGTGGCGGTTCTGGTTGAAAATGCCGGATTTGGCGCAACCTGGGCAGCCCCGATTGCAAAGAGCGTAATTCAGGCTTATTTGAATAAATCAAATACACCACAAAATCAGAATGGAACTAAAAAGCCGGATGGATTAAAAGGTGAGGAGAAGATAGTTGAGGCCTCGTTCAAGAATTGATTATCAGTTAGAAGACAAATTTGACGTAATACTTTTCCTCTCGGTATTTTTACTTATGGGAATAGGATTGGTTGCCATATATAGTGCAACCCTGAACAACCCGTCTGCAGGCGGGAACTTCAATAAGCAGCTATTCTGGGTGGGCGTTTCAGTAGCTATATTTTTTATTACATATTATGCTTCCCCAAGGAGCTTTAACCTCATTTCTATCCCCTCATATGTTTTTACAGTCCTTCTTCTTGTTGCGGTTATTTTTATAGGTAAGAAAGTATACGGACAGAGGTGCTGGATTGATATAGGTCCTTTTAGCATGCAGCCGTCAGAGTTTGCAAAGGTGGGTACAATATTGTTCCTTTCCATGTTCTTAAGCCGTGAAAAGACCAACATTGAATCTATATGGAGCATAATTGCGGGTTTTGCTATAGGCTTTATACCTGTTATATTGATTCTGGCGGAGCCTGATATGGGCACTGCGCTGGTATTCATGTCGGTTACAGTCGTGCTTGTTTTCTGGAAAGGGATTAGCCTTTTCGGCCTGTTTACCATGATTTCGCCTGGACTTGCGGTTTTCTCCTCTATGTTTGGTACCGTAGCCTTTGTCATCTGTTTAATTGCAATTGCGGCCGGATTATTCTTTTTCAAGAAGAAATTGATAATCAGCGGAACAATCTTTGCGCTTAACCTTTCGGCCGGTTATATGTTCAACTTTGCCTTTAAGTATTTAAGTCCCCACCAGAAACAGCTTATAGAGACCTTTGTAGATCCCAATTCAGATCCTTTGGGCTCAGGCTATAATGCAATTCAGGCTAAAGTTGCCATAGGTGCAGGTGGATTGCTGGGTAAAGGTTATCTAAATGGAAACCAGACCCAGCTAAGGTTTATTCCCGAACAGTGGACAGATTTTATTTTCTGTGTTATTGGCGAAGAGTTCGGCCTCATCGGGAGCCTGATTGTGGTAAGTCTTTTCTTTTTCCTGTTTTTCAGGCTGCTGAAAATAGCCGCTTCAACCAGGGAAAAGAATGAATTTAACAGCCTCGTTACAGTTGGCACACTGGCAATGCTTTTTACGCACTTTGCAATTAATGTAGGCATGACGGTAGGTATAATGCCAATTATTGGTGTTCCGCTGCCATTTTTAAGCTACGGCGGCAGCTCCTTAATGTCTAATATGTTCCTGATCGGAATAGTTGCTAACATATATAAAAACCGAAAACAGTACACCTGATAATTCAAATAAACCTGGTTTACAATGACTGCACAGGAAAAATTACAAAACAAACTTAATAGCGGCAGGCATATTACCGTAGGGCTGGACACCGACGTAAAGAAAATTCCGCAGCACCTTTTAACGGAAAAAGACCCCGTCCTGAAATTTAATGAAATTATTATTGAAAGCACCTGTGAGTATGCTGCTTCATATAAGCTGAACCTGGCATTCTATGAAAAAGACGGAAGCCGGGGGCTTGATCTTCTTCAGAAGACAATGAAGGCCATACCTAATGACATTTTAATAATCGGGGATGCAAAAAGAGGGGACATCGGCAATACAAGCCAGATGTATGCAGAAAGTATTTTCGGGCATTTTAAGTTTGACGCAGTAACTCTGCACCCTTATATGGGCTTTGACTCAGTGGAGCCTTTTCTTAAGTATGATGACAGGTTAAATTTCATGCTGGCTCTGACGTCGAACCCCGGATCGCAGGATTTTGAAAAAATGGAGCTTAAAAGCGGGCGCTTTCTCTATCAGGAAGTGATTTCAAAAGTAAAGGACTGGAACAAAAAGGATAACTGCGGGATAGTTTTTGGTGCAACCAACGAAAAAGAGCTTTTGGAAAACGTCGGTTCTTTTGGCGACCTGAGCGTACTGCTTCCCGGCATTGGAGCCCAGGGAGGCAGCCTCGAAGGCGTGGTAAGCGCCTTTAAGGGGAGCAGAAAGGAAAAATTCCTGATAAATGTCAGCCGCGGACTCATTTATAAAGATCAAAGCCGTGGTTTTCATGAAGCGGTGAAACAGGAAATCATATCCCTGAATAATAAGGTCAGTAAAGTCTGGAACAGTATTTGACTTCTGAATAAATGATGAGCTTCGGCTCATTTTTTATTTTTAGCTCTTTTTTATTTGATTGGCAGGATTTTAAGAAATATATTTATATATTATAAAGTCTCAGGTTCTCATATATCATCCATATTGATCATTAAATTGAGGATATCATATGAACCGTGTTGCTAAAGTCCCTGAAAAAGCGCTCTATGAAGTCTGGAAATCTGATGAGTTAAAGAAGCTTGTAAATACCATTGATGGGGAATCGGTTTCAATTATGGATACCGGGTTCCACAACACAGACACTTCAGGTCCCGATTTCAAAAATGCACGCATACGCATAGGTAACCTCACCTATGTAGGGGACGTTGAGATTGACGTTGACGTGAGTGACTGGCGCAACCACGGCCACTTTCAGGATTCCAAATACTGCAGTGTCATACTTCACGTAGTGCTGAATAACAGGCACCGCCACCCGTTTGTTTACAGTTCAGACAAAAGAAAAATTCCCGTCCTCTGCATCACCGACTTTTTAGACAGCAGCATTTCCCCGGAAGTTTTTGAACAGGCAGCACTCGAGGCCTCCTCCGGAATCAATCATTTAAGATGCTCACAAAAAAGCCAGAAAATAGAAAACAAAATAAAGATAGACTTCCTATATAATCTCGGCATTGCGCGCTTCCGTAAAAGATGCGATAAAATTTATGCCCGGCTTAAAGAGCTGGCCTACGTCAAGGAGCTGGATTTGAAAGAGCCCGTAATAGGCTACGATCTGACAGAACAGTTCGAGGCAAGAGAATTCTCGTATAAGGATTTTAAGACTAAAGACCTCTGGGAGCAGCTTTTCTATGAATTTCTCTTTGAAGCCCTTGGCTATTCCAACAACAAGGCTATTATGCTCAGGCTTGCACAATCGGTAAACATAAATTTCTTAAGACACGTTATTTATGAGGCAAATTCACTTGAAACAATAAGAGCATGCCTCTTTTACATATCGGGTCTGATTTCTCCGGAGAAAACATATACTGATCAGGAAATATCGGATTATGTAAATAATACGCTTAAAATCTGGGATACAATAAAGGACCGGTACGACGGTAAAATATATTCGGAAGACAACTGGCATTTCTTCAAACTAAGGCCCCAGAACTTTCCTACCATACGCCTGGCCGGCGGGGCGGTGCTCTTGAACAGAATAATGTTTGAGGATATAATTGGCAGGGTGATAAAAAAGTTTGAGGAGATAAAAAATAAGGAAGTGCTGCTCCGTTCGGTGAAATCGCTTTTTATTGTGCCTTCGGACGGTTTCTGGAAAAAGCATTATGTATTGGATAAGCCGACTGACGATGAAATTAAGTACTTTATTGGCGGCTCCAGGATAGACGACATTATAATTAATATTGTGCTTCCGTTTGTGTCCATATATGCAGAAATTTACGGCAACAGGGAGCTTTCAAGGACTGTGCTTCAGATATTCTCCCAGTATGTTCAGCCTGATAACAACAACATAGTAAAGACAGTAGCCAGTTCACTTTATGTTGAAGACTCGTGGAAAAGGAGCGTTCTTTCACAAGGGATGATTGAACTCTTCAGAAACTACTGCAGCAGGGATAAGTGCCGGGAGTGTGAAATAGGCAAAGTGCTTTCAGGTGGAGAGAGTAAGAATTAAAAATTAATAAGTAAGAAACAAGAAGTGAAAAGGAGTGAGGAAGTACTTCTGCTTTTTCCTGCATGCAATAAATTACACATCTCAAAGCCTGCTTCTTAAGGGGTGAATAAAAGGAAAGAGTTTACTCTGAAAGGCTATTAGACTTCCTTTAATATTTTCTCTGATCTTAAAATTTATTATAATATTCTGATGCAATCCGTATTGCAATGCGTCCCGTTTTTATTATGAAAAAAAAAGAGAGAGTTATATGGATTTCCAGTTGAAAGACAAGACAGTACTTGTGACAGCTTCCAGTTCGGGTATCGGGCGTGCAGTAGCAGAATCTTTTGTACAGGAAGGATGTAATGTAGCTATTTGCGCTAGAACGAAGGAGCAGCTAATAAAAACTGCCGATGAAATTAAAAAAGCCTACGGAATTGAGCCTTTATGGTGTGTCTGCGATATAAACTCTGCAAAGGAAATCAGTTCAACTTTAGACATAGTAAATAAGAACTTCGGGCATATTGACATTCTGGTCAACAACTGCGGGGGCCCCGTCCAGGGTATTTTTGAGAACCTGAACGACGAGGACTGGCAGTCGGCATTCGAACAGGTTCTTTTGAGCGTTGTAAGATTCAGCAGGAGTGTTCTTCCGGCGATGAAGGAAAGAAGGTGGGGCAGGATCGTAAACATCACTTCTGTAGCGGTAAAGCAGCCCCTGGAGAATCTAATGCTTTCAAACAGCCTTAGAAATGCAGTAATAGGATTTGGCAAAACTCTCAGCAATGAGGCGGGAAAGTATAATGTAACGGTAAATAACGTTGCCCCCGGCTACACACTTACAAAAAGGCTGTACGAGTTATCAATTAACAAAAGCAAACTGACAGGTGAAAGCCACGAGCACACGCTGGCTGAACTGGCAAAGGAAGTGCCTCTTACAAGGCTGGCCAGGCCGGATGAAGTTGCATCGGCGGTGGTATATCTGGCTTCTGAACAGGCAGCCTACATAACCGGAAATACAATTCAGGTTGACGGCGGGCTGTATAAAGGAATTTACTAGGAAAGGGTTATCAAAGAGAAGAATGCCGGATGTAAGCAGTGCAATAAGTCTGGATTAAATGATTCTTTTGCGAATTATTAGTACATTTGGCTTTCTTTTATAATAAGCGTTTAAAATGATAAAGAAGTTAGAACTTGCAGTTGAACCGGAAAAGATTTCAGATAAAGAATATATAAAAAAAGCTGCCTCAGAGAAACTACACGTCAGCCTTCAGGACGTTACCGCGGTAATTCAGGAAAGGCGTTCGATTGATGCCCGCAGCAGAAGACCCATATACAGGGTAACGGCCAATGTATTCATAAATGAGACCCCGCCTGAAGTCTACCCTCAAATAGATTACCCTATGGTAAAAGGTCAGAAAAGGGTAATTATTGTCGGATTCGGTCCTGCAGGCATGTTTGCGGCCCTGAGGCTGATAGAACTTGGCATAAAGCCTATTGTACTGGAAAGGGGCAAGGACGTACAGACAAGGAGGCGCGACTTAAAGGCAATTCAGCAGTTCAGCCAGGTGGATCCGGACTCAAATTACTGTTTCGGGGAAGGAGGCGCCGGAACCTACAGCGACGGCAAGCTCTACACGAGGAGCAATAAAAGGGGAGACGTAAAAAAAATCCTTGGAATTCTGGTCCAGCACGGGGCTGATGAAAGCATAATGATTGAAGCCCATCCGCACATTGGAAGCAATAAGCTTCCTAAAATTGTTCAGGCGATACGAGAGACTGTAATAAACTCCGGCGGGGAAGTCCATTTTAATTCGAGGGTTACGGATTTTATTATAAGGCAGGGTAAAATTGAGGGAGTTGCTGTAAACGGCAGCAAGGAGTTTCTGGGAGACGCCGTAATTTTAGCCACAGGGCATTCAGCCAGGGATATATTCTATCTTCTTAATAAACATAGTCTTTCAATTGAGGCCAAGCCTTTTGCTATGGGGGTAAGGATTGAACATCCGCAGAGTATTATTGATGAGATACAGTATCACTCAAAAGAAAGAAATCCGGCGCTTCCTGCGGCAAGCTACAATGTTACCTGCCAGGTGGAGGACAGGGGGGTATTTTCATTCTGCATGTGTCCGGGAGGCATAATAATTCCTGCCTCAACGAGCCAGGATGAACTCGTATTAAACGGAATGTCGGTCTCAAGGCGTGATTCGAAGTTTGCGAACTCGGGCTTTGTGGTAACGGTAAGTGAAGAGGACTGGGCAAAATATTCAGCCCACGGTCCCTTTGCGGGTCTCGAGTACCAGAAGGAAGTAGAAAAAATTGCCTTTGAAGCCGGGGGCAGGACGCAGAGGGCTCCGGCCCAAAGGGTGACAGATTTTGTAAAAGGGAAAATTTCAGACAGTCTTCCTGACACCTCTTACATTCCAGGGGTTACACCGGCAGCGCTTCATGAAGTGCTGCCAATGGAGATTTCAAAGCGCCTTAAAGGTGCTCTTATTGAATTCGGGAAGAAGATGAAAGGCTACTACAGCGAAGAAGCGCAGATGCTTGCAGCAGAAACAAGAACGAGCTCCCCAATCCGTGTACCGAGGGATCATGAGACGTATATGCATATAAATCTTCCAGGGCTTTTCCCGAGCGGGGAAGGGGCAGGTTACGCCGGAGGCATTGTATCGGCTGCAATGGACGGCGAGAACTGTGCCGGGGCAGTGGCAAAATATATTAATATATAGTTTGTCCTGAATAATTAAATCGATTATTTTTGTACTGTTAAAACTGGCGGAATTAAATCTTAAAATAGAGGAGTTACCTTGAAAAACATTAAAGTGATCTTATTTGCGCTTGTATTATTTACAGCCTATACTACGGGTTATGCCCAGGCAGGCAAGACAGAGAAAGTGGAGAATAAAACCTCAACGGTGGAAAAGTTTGATCCCAAAAGGGATGCGGCAAAGGACATTGAAAACGCCGTTATTGAAGCCAAGAAATCGGGGAAGAACATTCTTCTTGATGTTGGAGGAGAGTGGTGCCCCTGGTGCCGTGCCTTAAGCAAGCTTTTTGCGGAAAACAAGGTGATAGCTGATTACATGAACGCGAATTATGTAGTTGTAAAAGTAAACTACAGCAAAGAAAACAAGAATGAGTCTGTGCTTTCAAAATTTCCGAAGATCCCTGGATATCCTCATCTCTTTGTGCTTGACAGTGAAGGGAAGCTCCTGCACTCACAGGACACCGGGGTTTTAGAAAAAGACAAAGGCCACGATCCTGAAAAGGTAATGAATTTCCTTAAAGATTGGGCTCCCAAAAACGTAAAAAAAACGAGCTGATTAAAGACATAGGATTTTTGAATTATTAATTTGATGTGGGAAGGAATTGGCGGCTGGAGAATTTGTCTTCAGCCGCCCCGCTTTTTTAAACGGTTACAGAATTCAAACTTGCTTTAAGATTGTTGAGCTTGTACTCGGCGTTGTCGGAAATCTCCTTAAGGTAACGGTTCAGATAATAGCTGTCCTTTATGTAATTAAACAGGGCAGTGTTCTTTTCCGTTATATCTTCCAGTCCGCACAGGTAGTTCATTATCCTGAGCGTAAGCCGCCAGTTGCCCAGCTCTTCAAGGTTCTCCTTGCTGTAGTACCATTCACCTTCATAGTAGTTCACGCCTAAAAAGGATTTTACTTCCTCGTCACCAAGGAGTTTTTCAATTGTCTCTCTTTCCTCTTTCTCCAGTTCGCCCCTGCCGTTAACTGAAGAGCTGTTTTCAGCTTGAACATTGGAATTTACTTTTGCCTTAGCCTTTGCCTTTTTCTTTTCTTCAGCAGGAGCTATCTCAGCAGTTTTTCTTGAGAGTGTGGACTTATTCTTAAGAAGAACCCTTACGAGTTTTATAATCTGATCCACCTCGTATGTGCTTCTGCCCAGGCGGTGCAGTATCTGCTGCAGGGGTTTTGTTAAGTACAATTCATCAAACAGTTCAATCGTGCACGAACCGTTATCGTCTTTGTGCCTTAATATTCCTATGTCCTTAAGACTTAACCACAAGGCGTAAATGAGCAGGTTCCTTGGATAGTTGGATTCCTGGCTGAGCAGGAGAGATCTTCTGAAGTCGTTGGTAACAGATTCATTATCTACAATTACATCGTTATCTATTAGCAGATCGTTAATGGATTTAACTGCTTTAAGACCGTTTGTAAAATTGCTGATCAGAACGGGCATGCTGCCGTTAGTCTGAATTTGATCCTTTACCTGATTGATGAAATACTCGTAGCGGGTAATCAGGTGCTTTAGCGTATTTTCAGTGTTCTTAATCTCCTTGTCCTTTAAAAAGAAGTCAGAAACGAGCTCAATGGCCCTGTTGTCAAAAAGATTCAGGAGCGCCTCATGGACACCGGAGAGCCTTGTTGCAATTAAAGCCTCTTCGATGCTTGGGACACCTGCTCCATTAAGATTTTTCCAGATTTCTTCGTATTCTCCGGTCTGATCATATACCTCCCTGAAATCCAGGAAAACATGATACTTAAAAGGCTGAAGGTGAATGAACAGGCCCTTTTCACCCAGCTCGCGCCCGAGCCTGATATATTCCATGTTGCTTACCAGATCGCGGTATATGTAAAAATACTTGTCATCAGTCCTGAGTCCGAGCGCAGGAACAAGGCTGGAATAAATTGTCGTCCTTTCCTCTCCAACTCCCGTTGGGATCGACTTTCCGGTTGTGCGGTTAATCCAGCCCGTAGTTTCGGAAAATTTATTATTATAGACCACAATTGCCTTTTCATCGCCAAACTTATTTGTATAGGCAAAGACATTCTGGTTAACATTGCCGTCATTGGTATAAAAATCATAGAACCAGAAATTATCCACCTGGCTGAACATATATCTTTTTTTCATGAGAGGGAATATTTCCCTCCTGTGACGCTCAACCAGATACTCGTTTATAAACTCATTATAGTAAGCTCTCTTGTATTCCATTCCGTACTTTTCGGAATAGCCTTCCACCTGTCCGTGTGCAATCATCGGGAGGCCGGGCAGTGTAACCATAAGCGTTGCAACTCCGAAATACTTGTCGTCGGTGCCGAACTGCCTTATTGCTGTTTCCTCGTCGGGATTGCTCATGAAGTTAACGTAGCGCTTTAATATTTCGGGGTTAAATTCAAGCGTGCTGGATATTACCTTTCTGTACTTTTCATTTTCCTCTTTCATCATCATGTGCATGAATGCGCTGTTATAAACGCGGTGCATGCCGAGAGTGCGAACGAAATAGCCTTCCATGAGCCAGAATGCTTCTGCAAGCAGGAGTGTATCGGGCATCTCCTCGTTTATTCTGTCGACAACCTCCCGCCAGAATTCTTTCGGAAAAAGCTGGTCGAACTCCTCAACTCTTAAACCGTAATCGCTTCTTGAGGGGATATCGCCGCCGGATCCCGGCTGGGGGTACCACAAGCGGTGGAAGTGGCGTTTAGCAAGCGTCATTGCGGCGTCGAAACGTATGATGGAGGTTTTCCTTGCAACGTGGAATATAGTCTGGATTACAGCCTCACGCACATAATCTTTCAGCAAGTCGAGCTGAGCCGTGTCATTCCAGGGCATGTTGGTTCCGTCGTTGCCGTGATAAATGTAGCGGACTTCACCTGTTCCGTTGTCAATTCTCTGGAATACAACAGCTGCGTCACTTTTGGACCAGTACCCGTCTTCAATTCTCAGCTGAACGCCGGGATCTTCCGACAAATCAGGCCCCGTAAACCTGTAGTTTGGAAAAGGGCTGTATGGCGACTGTATGAAATAGTCCGGGTGTTCAATTACCCATTTAGAGTAAATTCCCATGTGATTCGGAACCATATCGCTTGCGAGGCGGATTCCTCTCTGCCTGCAGCGGTAGTTCAGGTTCTGGAAGGCATGTTCTCCTCCCAGGTCATATGCAATAACGTAGTCATAAACAGAATATGCCGAAGGCACGGCCTCGGGGTTACCTGTAAGCTGTTTGATTCTTTGTGAAGCGCGGCTTCTTTCCCAAAGCCCTATAAGCCATAGACCTGTAAAATTAAAACCTGCCAGCATGTCCAGTTCCTCATCCGGAATCTGGTCCAGGTGTGCAATATGCCTGGAATATTTTCTTGAAAGCTGATCGAGCCAGACGTATACGTTTTTCGCCAGAAGAACAACCTGGGGCATCCAGTGAACATCAGGTGTAAACCTTTCACCTTCAAGAAAGTCCAGATGAGCGTCACGTCCGTACCTGTAGCCCGATTTTCCAAGAGTAAGATAGTCCAGATCCCCGGCACCTCCCTTGTAGCGGGGGACAGCCGTAGGGGCACCGCCTCCGCCCCATGCGCCAAGCCTGTAGTCTTCCTTTATCATGTCAACGCCGCGCAGGAGCTTGTCCAGGTATCTCATGTCAAGTATAATTGACCAGCGGTTAGCTATAAACTTCAGCTGTTCTTCCAGGCTGTCGGGGTTCGCAATTATTGGCGTCCTCAAGAGGTCAAAAATTGGCTGGTCATCGGGCCCGTACTTTTTTTCATTCAGGAAAAAGTCCTCAAGCTGGTTTATTATTTTGGTATATGAAGTAAGAACGGTGAGTTCTTCGTCATTAAAGAGCTCCTTAAAATCTTTGTTGCCGGGGTTATAGTTGGCAAAGAAAAGTAGAATCAGCTCCTCCAGGACAATTTCCGTATTGGGTTTTTCGTTATGAAAGTCGCGCAGATACTCCTCAGGGTCCTGATTGTTTTTGAAGACTTCCACAGGGGGGAACTGTCTTACAAAGCTCAGGAGTGTACGCCTGAGTTCTTCTTCGCCGGAATATTTTTTTACATGCTCCACAGCCCTTTTAAAGACTTCCGGGTTAGCCTTGGTCTCATACTCACGCAAAATAAAGTGATATATTTCATCCAGCAGGCCCATTGCGTTTATCTGACCGGCTCTTACCGGATTTTCAGGAGACCTTTGTGCATTGAGTTTTTGGGCAAAAATGCGTGATGCGTGAAAATTTGCAAAAACAACATTCCCGTTAAACGAGAAAATTGATACATCAAAATTATATTTTTCCCTTGCCCTTTTTGAAATATGAAATTCAAAGCCTCTGCGTAAGTTCTCAACTCCATCCGGTAAAACGCTGTCGGCCAGGTATATGGGTATATTCAAAATCCCATCTTTTTTCTGCATAAATATTCCTGTCCCTTGTAATTAGAAGAAAATAAAAGACGCTATAACATCTAGACGATGACAAACAAAAACATATGCAGCCGCTGAAAAGACAGCATAGCTGCTAATATATCAATTAAGTAACCCTTGAATGAAAATCAATTAACAATAAATTACCAAATTCCTGTTAAACTGTCTATTGTTAATTATTCAGCCAGAGGGTCCAACGTCCAACGTCCAGCGTCCGACTGAAAATAGCGGCAGGTTTAGAGGTCAGCGGTGGCACAATGTTGATAATATAAGAGAATATATCCATAATAAGGGAGCTAAAAATTGATATTATTTGCATATTAAAGTATATTTTTGAATAAAAAATAAAGGTTTTATGTCAACCCCGTTAATGTCGCAATATCACAAGATAAAAGAAAGTCATCCCGATACGATTCTGCTGTTCAGGGTAGGTGATTTTTTTGAAACATTTGAAGATGACGCAAAAATCGCATCCAAAGTGCTGGGAATTACATTAACCAGAAGAGCCAACGGATCAGCAGGGGATATTCCGCTTGCGGGTTTTCCTTTTCATGCCCTTGATACATACCTGCCGAAACTTGTAAGAAGCGGCTACAGGGTTGCTGTCTGCGAGCAGATAGAAAATCCGAAGTTTGCAAAGGGAATTGTAAAAAGGGAAGTAATTGAAGTTGTTACACCCGGCGTTGCATTGTCGGATAAACTTCTGGACCATAAAAAGAATAATTATCTTGCTGCCATCTGTATGAAGGATGGAGTAACAGGCATATCATTCTGCGACATCTCGACGGGTGAATTTTTTACTTATGAAGTTCCTTTGGAAAGTATACTCGGCCAGCTCGAACTGATCAGCCCGGCTGAAATCCTTGTACAGAAAAAAGATAAAGAAGAAATTCAAAAACTGACCGAAAGGTGGAGCCAGTCTGTAAGATTTACAAAGATGGACGACTGGATCTTTAATTTCGAATACTGCCGCGATAACCTCCTGAGCCACTTTAAGACCGTAAGCCTGAAAGGTTTTGGAATAGACCACCTTACCTCAGGCATTATTGCAGCTGGAGTAATACTGCAGTATCTTCAGGAGACTCAGAAGGTAAATCTTACACACTTAAGCAGAATATCGCGATATAACCCTTCGGAGTATATGATGCTCGATTCTGCCACAAAGCGGAATCTTGAGATCACATACACTATGAATGACGGAGCCCGCGAGGGATCACTCATATCTATTCTCGACAAGACCGAAACCGCAATGGGCGGCAGGATGCTGAAAAAATGGATATCTGCACCTTTAAGGAAGCTTGAACCCATTCTTCAGCGCCAGGAATGCATCGAGGAATTCTTCCAGAATAAAACCTTAAGAAACAGCTTAGTTGCTGAACTAAAAGAGGTGGGGGATTTGGAAAGGCTGGTTTCAAAAGTCTGTACGGGAAAAGCCAATCCACGTGAAATCATAAGCCTTAAGAATTCACTTAAGAAAATACCGGTTATTAAGGAGCTGCTTTCCGGCCTCAGGTCACCGGTTTTATGTAAAATTTCCTCAAATCTGGAAAGCCTCGATAAAACAGTTTCAATGGTTGAAAAGGCTATTGCTGAATATCCTCCTTTAAGCCTTAGTGACGGGGGAGTTATTGCATACGGGTTTAATCCTGAACTTGATGAATTAAGAGACCTTTCCAAAAACGCAAAGAGCTGGATTGCCAACCTTCAGAAAAGTGAAAGGGATAGATCGGGCATTTCATCCCTTAAGGTAAGCTATAACAAAGTATTCGGGTATTACATCGAAATAAGTAACGCCAACAAGGCAAAGGTACCGGACGACTATATACGCAAGCAGACTCTTGTAAACGGGGAGAGATTTATTACTCCCGAATTAAAAGTATATGAAGACAAAATATTAAATGCTGAGGAGAAAATAGCTGATCTTGAGTATCAGCTATTTAATGAGGTCCGGCAGTCGGTTTCAATTGAGGCAGAAGCCATTCAGATGAATGCGCAGCTTATAGCCATGCTCGACTGCTATTTATCCTTTGCCGAATGTGCAGTTCAGTATAATTATGTAAAGCCAGTGGTAAATGAGTCGGATATTATCGATATTGCCGACGGGCGCCACCCGGTGGTCGAAAGAATACTAAAGCCGGGAGAGAAGTTTACCCCAAACAGCTACAGGCTGGATAATTCTGATACACAGATAATAGTTCTGACAGGTCCTAACATGGCGGGCAAGTCTGTTTACTTAAGGCAGGTCGGCCTTATTGTTCTGCTTGCCCAGACGGGTTCATTTGTTCCTGCAAAAGAAGCATCCATAGGACTTGTGGACAAGATTTATACAAGAGTAGGCGCAAGCGACAACATTTCGGCCGGGGAGAGCACATTCCTGGTTGAGATGCAGGAGGCGGCAAACATTCTTAACAATGCAACCAGCAAAAGTCTTATTCTTCTCGATGAGATTGGGCGCGGAACGAGCACCTTCGACGGCATTTCCATTGCCTGGGCACTTACAGAATATCTTCATGAAAACCCGGAGCTTTCGGCCAAGACCCTTTTTGCAACGCATTATCACGAATTAAATGAAATGGCTTCAATATTTCCGAGAATTAAAAACTTCAAGGTTGAGGTGAGGGAATACGGCGACAAGGTGATTTTCCTGCACAAGGTTACTCCCGGCGGGGCAGACCACAGCTACGGCATTCAGGTTGCCCAGATGGCCGGCCTTCCAGACTTTGTTACCAAAAGAGCCAAGGAGATACTCCAGAACCTGGAAGGAAAGGAACTTACCCCTATGGAGATTAAGAAAGCCAGACTTGCAAAGATGAAATCTAAGGATGAAATGCAGCTCAGCTTTTTTGAGGTAAAAGACGATTCCATACGCCAGGCGATCTCTGATTTGGAGATTGATAATCTTACACCTATTGAGGCTCTTAATAAGCTCAATGAGTTGAAAAGGAAAGTTGGGGAAAATTAATAATTAAGAAGTAAGAACCAGGAAATAAAAAGTAAGTCAATCGGGATAGAGATATAAATGGCACAAAAGTTTAAGACAAAGTATATTGCCCTTGCAGGGGCATTTGTGGCAATTGCAGCAGGGCTTCTTTTGAGCGGCATCTTTTCAAGGCACTATACTCCGGAGGAAAAACAGTACATTGCTGAAATTGAAAAGATGAGGCAGCAGAAGGACCTGGAGATGCAGAACGATGCCTCATCTCCTTTTAATGCAAAGGGGAAAATCCATTTTGAAAAGCTGAAGTATTTTGATGCAGATCCGTCATATGTTTTTAAGAGCAGACTGTATGAGTATGAAAATAAGGATACCGTTACTATTTTCGGCACAAAAGGAGAACCCAGAAAGGCCCTGAGATTCGGCTATATAAAATTTGATTTCGACGGCATGAAAATTAAAATGAATGTTTACAAGGGCTTTACTCGTACAGGGCAGGAGTATTACAGCATTTGGTTTACTGACCGTACAACAAATCGTGAGTCTTACGGAGTAGGCAGATATCTGGATTTTGAGAAAATGGATAATCCGGATTATATTTACACAGTTGATTTCAATCAGGCATACAATCCATACTGTGCATATAGCCCAAATTACAGTTGTGCTATCCCTACAAAAGATGATTATGTGGATATTGAAATAAAGGCCGGCGAAAAAAAGTTTCATAATTAATGGAGTGAGTTGTGGTAGTAGTCTTAGAAAAAAATGTATCGGAACAGCAAATAGAAGAGATCATCAAGCACCTGGTGGATTTTGGTTTTGATGTTCATAAATCAACCGGTATTGAGCAGATTGTGCTCGGTGCAATTGGAGTTAAACCTGACTTTGACATCAGGAAAGTTAAGGTTCTCGACGGCGTTTATGAAGTATATAGAATTACCGAACCATACAAGCTTGCAAGCCGGAGTTTCAAGAAAGAAAATACGGTTATTGACATAAAAGGAGTTAAGATAGGGGGTAATGAAATTGTTGTAATTGCAGGCCCCTGTTCAGTTGAAAACGAGGACCAGATATTCAGCCTTGCTGAAACAGTTGCGAAGTTCGGCGGCAGGATTTTAAGAGGCGGCGCGTTTAAGCCAAGGACTTCGCCGTATTCATTTCAGGGCCTGGGAGAAGAAGGCCTGAAGATGATGAGGAAGGCTGCAGATAAGAATAATCTGCTTGTAGTTACAGAAGTAATGCAGATCGAACAGATAGGTTTAATAGAGGAGTATGCAGATGTTCTTCAGGTTGGCGCACGTAATATGCAGAACTATCCTTTCCTGAAGGAATTAGGTAAATCCACAAAGCCGATCATGCTCAAAAGAGGACTTGCGGCAACAATAGAAGAATGGATGATGTCGGCTGAGTATATACTGGCAAGCGGCAACAAAGATGTAATTCTTTGTGAAAGGGGAATAAGGACATTTGAAACTTACACAAGAAATACATTCGACCTTTCGGCCATTCCGGTAGTCCATAAAAGGAGCCACCTTCCTGTAATTGCTGATCCTTCGCATGCTACAGGCTACAGGGACCAGGTTATACCGATGGCAAGAGCTGCAGTTGCTGCAGGAGCTGATGCAATTATGGTGGAAATCCATAATGATCCGGATAAGGCTCTTTCAGACGGACCGCAGTCGCTTTATCCCGAACAGTATGAAAAAATGATGCTGGAGCTTAAGGCTATAGCACAGGCAATCGGAAGAACGGTCTAAAGCAGCATATTTAATAACTTTAGAAACGGCAGAACACTGAATATATCAATTGTAGGACTTGGTTTAATAGGGGGTTCCATTGCGAAATCCCTTAGAAAGGGTGCCGATAATTTTACTATCAGCGCATGGGACCATGATGAGGTGTTAACAAAAGCCCTTGAAGAGAATGTAATAGACCGGAAACTAAAGTCCTTTGAAGAGGCACTTAATAGTGAAGTAATATTTTTGTGTCTTCCGGTTGAAGATTCCCTGAAAGCTTTTGAAGTGCTTGCGCCCGGTCTTAAAGAAGGTTCTCTGATTACTGATGTATGCGGCATAAAAGGGAAGTTTGAGGATCTCTGGAAATCAATTCAAAGCCAGGGGGAATATATAGGCGGTCATCCGATGACGGGAAAGGAAAAAGGTGGCTACGGCAATTCCGATCCTCTGCTTTTTGAAAATGCAGTCTATATAGTTTCTGCCAACGGCAAAGAGAGTCCCTCGATTAGGAAATTTCTGGATATAATGGCTACACTGGGTGCCAGGCCGGTTTATCTGGACCCTTATGTTCATGATAAGGTTGTTGCCAATGTAAGCCACCTGCCGCAGCTAGTTTCGGTGGCTCTGGTAAATACTGTAGCCGGAAATTCAGCCGGGGCAAATAACCTCGATTTTGCTGCCGGAGGCTTTAGGGATATGACACGCATTGCATCCAGCAGTTTTAATATCTGGAAAGATGTAATACGCCTTAATAAAGATGAAATAATATCGGCACTTGACCTTTTTGCAGGTGAAATCAGCCGAATGAGAAATGAGATCAGCCGCGGGAACTTTCAGCTGCTGGAAGAATTGTTCAATTCTGCACGCAGCAGCAGGGAAAGAATTCCAAAAGTCAACAAAGGATTCATAACCCCTTTGTTTTATATCTCTGTTTTTATTAAAGATGAGCCTGGTTCCATCAGCAGGATTTCCTCGGCTTTGTATGGGGAGTCTATTAATATTAAGGATATTGAACTGCTTAAGTTTCGTGAAGGGACGGGAGGGACATTTCACATAGCCTTTGACTCAGAAGATGAAAGCATCATGGCGGCTGAGATTCTTAAGAAAGCCGGGCTTGAAGTATATTGACCCCTTTGTTTTTCCCGGCAGCTAATAATTGTAATAAATTAGCTTTGTAATTGTTTCTGAGCCAAGGTCTGGGAATTCCTCTAAAAGCATCCCCATGGCTTCCTGCATTGAAATTTCCATAGATCTCAGCTGACGGTATTTTGCTATTATCTGGTATTCCCTGACTTTTTTCTTGTTTAAGAGACCTTCTTTGTGCAAAAGTTCAAAAATATCTTTGCTGATAAGATCTTCCAGCGGGTTAAGTGTCATTTTTTATCCTGATATTCCGGAATTATTTTTAATTCTACGATTTATAATTTCTAAGTGATTATCGACGGTTTTCATTTATTTTACACTGAAATTGAAGGTATTTATTTTGGGATAACCGTACTGTCGCCAAGATGGTGCCTAATGAGCCCGGTAAAGCAGTATTTTTAAGGCTTTGTTGACTACAGTCACTTAACCGGTACAAATCATTTTATATCTTTATTAGAGACTATTTATGATTCGGAATATTATAATTTTCATACTGCAAAGAGTTAAATTCCATATAAATTTAAGTTTTTTCCTGCTATTAGTAATTCCCTTTAATTTAATAAATTCAGCTGAAAATATTTTCATCCGTGTAAATCAGGTAGGTTTTCTGCCCGGGGATATTAAAACTGCAGTTATTATGTCCGCAGCAGATATCTCGGGAGAAGACTTTTTAATTTATGCAAAAAAAGGGAAAAACGCAGTTTATAAAGGGCATTTAAGCAGCAGTGTTAAAGGTGAAGGCAGGTTTCAGAATAACTATAATGTTAATTTTTCGGAATTAAAGAACCCCGGTCAATATATAATTAAATGCGGCGGTGCAGTTTCACTTCCGTTTGCAATAGGTATTAATCTTTACAACGCTGTAGCTGACTCGCTGTTATTGTTCTTTAAGGTTCAAAGGTGCGGCTATACGGATCCCTTTCTGCACGGAGTATGCCACATAGCGGATGCCACCAGCTTAATTGCCGGAAAATCCCCTCTGCCTGGAAAGCAGGATGTTACGGGAGGGTGGCATGATGCAGGTGACTACGTTAAATTCTTTAATACGACGGTTTTTGCAACTTATATGATGCTGTTTTCTTTTGAATTTGACCCGGTAAAGTTCGGTTTCGACGCTAATCGTAACAATATTCCTGATATACTGGAAGAAGCTAAGGTCGGGCTGGACTGGCTTCTAAGGTCGCACCTGGCAGATGACAGGTTCATAATTCAGGTGCAGGATTTAAGAGATCATGAGCAGGGATGGCGGCTTCCCGAGCAGGATAAATTGACTTTTGACCGTCCGGCTTTCGTTGGAGGGGGGAAGAATACCGTCGGAATATACAGTGCAGTTATGGCCCTGGCATCAAGGATATGGAAAGAAAAGCTGCATTATAATGAATTTGCAAATAAATGCCTGGAGGAAGCCATAAAGAATTACCGGCAGGCCTCCAGGATGCCTGAAGTTGACAAAAGCGGCAGCGGTATGTACCTGGATTCGAAGTCTTCGGGCAAAATGGCCTTAGGAGCAGTTGAACTTTATGAGGCCACAAAAGACAGCAGGTACCTTAAAGAGTCAATAGAATACGCCGCTGAGGCTAAATCTGATTACTGGTGGAGTTATGGGGACATAAACTCGGCAGCAGATTACAAAATTGCAAAATATGAGCCGGCAGTAAAAGATTACTTATTAAATAATCTAAAGAACTTTAATAACATAAAGAATAATGCAATTTTCGGGCAGGCAGCTTCAGACACCTGGGGCTCAAACACTGCAGTTATGGGTGCCGGCCTGCAGGCTATTCTCTGGAAGCGCCTTACCGGAAGGAGTGATTTTGATTCGCTGATGGTATTTCAGCGTGATTACATTCTGGGGAAAAACCAGTGGGGAGTAAGTTTTATATACAATATTGGAAGCGTTTTTTCCAGGAATTTTCATTCGCAGGTAGGGTATTTAAGGCAGGGATATCTTCCGGGTGCCGTAGCTGCCGGACCAATAAGCAGAAAAAAACTGGAGGGCTATAAAATCAAAACAAACGAAAAGGATCCATACTGGGAATTTCAGACAGATTCAGCGGTATATCAGGATATGAGGATGGATTATGTGACAAATGAGCCGTCAATTTCAACAAATGCCACCGCCTTATTTTTGATCGGTTACTTTGCAGGAAAATAGCAATGTTTTAAAATGGCACAGTTAAAAAATGATTCTCAAATTGAGTCAGTTGAAAGAGCATAACGAGATATTATATTTGGAAATAGTAACCATTTAACGGCATAAAATTTGATCTATATTAAAAAACGAGCAACTTATGAAAAGAAACATACAATTGGTACAAACCGGGTTACCCCTGATTGATCAGGCTTGGGGCGGATTTTATAAAGGGGGTACATATTTACTTGTGGGACCGAAAAAGTCCGGGCGTACGCTTTTAGGCTTGCAGTATGCAATGCAGTCGGCAAGACAGAAGGAAGTCTGCTTGTATTTTACGAATATGAGGCCCAAGGACCTGATGATCCATGCAGCGTCTATAGATTTTGATATTCAGACATATATGAATCAGAATCTGATTGTTGTTGTACGTGTGACCCCGCCGGCTGATTTGTATGACCTTCGCGACCCGGATGAATATCTCATTGAATATTTAAAAGATATAGTTACAGTTGTAGAGCAGTTTGCCCCGAAGAGAATAATTTTTGATGAACTTACTCCTTATATAGGTTTCAGCAATTTAAATCTGCTGAGGGAATCGTTTCTTGATACTCTGGAGAATATTGAGCAGAGAGACGTTACAAGTCTTTTTACAATAGGGGAGCCTGCCACACCAGTCGCACAGTCAATTGTGGATGAACTTGTACAGCACGTTACAGCTTCAATTTATCTTCAGAAAAGGATTGCTCCGGGTGACTTTAAGGCACAGAATGGAAAGATGACAATCACTCCAAACATAGGGCACACTGAAGGGCAGTTTACAGCAAACTATACAATTGAGCCTTATAAGGGGATAGTTACTGATTTTAAGCCTTCGTGGCCGCAGGCAGAATTTCCTGCCGCTCTTCAGGAAAACCGGCCTCAGCTGCAGGACGGCCGGTACCAGTCGCTTTCAAATTTCGAAACGCACCAGGAGCCGTACTCCTTTTCCAACTTTTATGAATATAACGAATTTCTGCTGCTGCTGAACAATCAGATTGCTTTATACAAGAGTACAGGACAGATATTTTCTCTGGTATCATTCAAGCTGGATACTGCTGCAGAAAGAGACCGCCTGCTTACAATAAATCAGCTGCAGAATGCAGTACGCCTGGCAACAGATAAAAAAGACAAGATTTGTGTTTACGACAATAAAGTTATAGTGCTGCTTATAAGAAGCGATAAAAAAAATCTGGCCGGACTGGTGACAAAAATTCAGGCTAATTTTCCTTCCAGCGATTCAAATTATTTAAAAACTGTTCAGCAGTATATTTCAGTCCTTTTTGTGGAAATTGATGAAACGGTGGAAAATGCTGAGGCATTAATGAAGAGTGTGCTTGGTGAAGAGTTCCGAAGCGATAAAAATAACGACTCATTTAACAGGTATAATTCGAACTGATGAAAAAAATCATTCTTCTTGCATTCTTACTTTTTTCAGCCTTAATCACCTTATCTGCACAGACGAGCCAGACAGCTCTGAAATCCGAAGCGATGAAGCAGATTCAGGCAGGAAACTTCGGCGAGGCAATTGACCTGCTCAATAAATACATATCTGCTTACCCGCACCTTTCCGACGGCTTAAATTTGAGAGGCTACTGCTTCGAAAAAAGAGGGCAGTACGGAGACGCCGTTCTGGATTATAAACGCGCCCTCATGATCAGTCCCAACAGTTCCGATATCCAGAAAAATCTTTCCCGCGCAGAGAACGTGTGGAATTCCCTGTTATACAGGAAGATAGAAGGGCATAAAAGAGAAATTGCCATAAATCCTCAGAACGCGGTAAATTACCTGGAAATCGGAAAATGCATGAAAAATCTGGGCAGGTGGGAAGATGCTGAATCCTGGTACGACGACTTCCTGTCGCGTACGGAAGCTTCTGCAGATGAGATTATAAGATACAGCGAAATCTTAGCTCATAATAACCACCTCGTAAAAGGAGAGAAAGTACTCAAGACCTACACCGAACGCTATCCCGATGATCAAAGGCTCTGGAGCCGCTACGGGTTCTTTACAATGTGGCTCGGCAAGTTTAAGATTGCAATTAAGGCCTTTGAAAATTCGCTTGCAATAAAACCTTTCTTTAAAGAAGCGCAGGATGGACTCGATCAGGCAAAAGGCAAAGCATATATTTTTGAGTGGACTGATACAACGGCAAGGCATAAGCAGAATGCAGCCGTAAAAGAATACGCAATTGACAAATACTACAGGCTGCTGAAGAAAAAACCTGCAGATGAAAATACAAGGTTTCTGCTTGTTGATGAGCTTGTTAAGGCTAAAAGATACGAAGAGGCATACCAGCAGCTTCAGGTCTTATCCAAATCACACAGCGACGACCCGAAATTCCAGCAGCTTTATGACAGCCTTAGCACAACAAGGGAAACGCTGCTGAAGAAAAAAATTGAAGATTACAAGGCACGCATTGAGAAGAATCCCACGGATAAGGCTGCCGTGATGGCGCTGGCTGAGAGCAATAGCGGACTTTTTGATTATGACGGCGCCGTGAAAATCCTGGGAGACTACCTGGAGAAAACCCCTGATAATGATAATCTGGACGTCAGGTTAAAAATTGCAAAGTATGCCGGATGGAACAGGGATTTCGGAAGGTCTCTGGAACAGGTGAACTTTCTGCTCGGGAAGGACCCGGATAATCTGGAATATCAGCTTCTTCGTGCACAGCTTGCTGTATGGACCAGTCAGGACTACGACATAGCTGAAAAGCATCTTTTGAATGTTGTAAACAAACAGCCTGAAAACACGGACGCGCTGCTTGCCTTCGGGACTCTCAGGACAAATCAGGGGAACTTCGAGGAGGCAAAAAAATACCTCGAACTTGCACGCGCAGTCGACCCCGGAAGCAAGTATGTGGAACAGCTGGATACATATCTTGCAGCCGAGATTTCAAGAGCAGAAGAAAGGAAGATTTTTGAAATTCTGGAAGAGGGAAGAAAGATACTGGTAGAGACTAATAACTGCGAGGAGGCTCTGCCGAAATACGACGAGTATTTTTCCAAAGCTGCCACCAACCGCCTTTTCCTCCTGGAATACGCAGAAGTATATGCATGCGTTAAGAATTATCCCAGGGCAATTGAGCTTTATAACCAGGCACTGAACGAAGAATACAGCTTTGATGGCGCTTTTGGACGGGCTAAGGCTTATCTGTGGGGAATGGATTCCATTAACGCGCTTTCTGAATTTAAGAAACTTGCCGTTGAGGCTCCGGACAACTTTGAAGTTCATATGCTGCTTGGCGATTCATATCTGGCAATGCACCAGTATGATGAAGCAAGGGAGGTATACGACAGCCTCATGGAAAAATCGAATGATTCAGCTCAGGTAGCCCTCATTCAGCCCAGATACTCCTGGATTCCAGTTACTGGGTTTAGTTCGTTTTTTTCTACTTTCCCGAATTACATCGGCTTTGCACCCCAGTTCAATTATTATTCCGATAACCAGAACCTGAGATTCCAGAACTCCGGCGGCAGACTTGAGTTCGGCCTTACGAGTTTCATTTCTGTAGGCGCAACTTTTATAAGAGGAAGCCTCTCCTCAAGGACTGCCACGAGGAATTATACTTCCCTCGAGGGAAACCTGTATTTAAGGCTCTCGCGTTATATGATGCTCTCAGGCGGCTTTGGCAATATGACCTTCAAGGGAACGCGCAATATGCAGATCTCAAATGCCAGCCTTGTCTTTAACAGGGAAGGAAAAGAAAATAAGGTTAACCTTAGTGCTGCTTATTCAAAAACAGATGCGGGAATTATACTCTTTTCAACACGGCTTATTGACTACAGGAACGAAAGAATAGACAGAATTATGGCCAACTTATTCAGGTTTAACGGCAGCTTCCAAAATAAGCACGGAATTAAACTTTCGGGTATGTTCAGCTATCTGAAGCTTGATGACGGCAATGCGGGTAACGACCTGCAGCTCAGGCTCGGGAAGGCTTTTGATGAGGATATTACGGCCGGATACGAATACGCCTTTGCGAACTATTCCAGAAAGTCTAACTTCTATTACTCACCCAGAAACTTTGAGTCGCACAGCCTCTGGGGAGAATGGGAGCTTGAGAAGAGTTCAGAGCTGGAACTTAAAATTGGCGCTAAACTGGGATATGTTCCGGCAAGCGACTTTTTGACGAGGGAGATTTCAGGTTCAGCCGATTACAAGGTATATAAATCCCTAACCATTATGGGCAGAATTACTGCCGGGGGCACTTACCGCTATGATGCAGCCTATAACTTCCTTTCAGGAACTATATCGGCCTTCTGGTCACTCTAAGCTTTAACAACTGTTATTATGATTTTTACTTCAAGCCGGCTTACTTTAAGCCGGCTTTTTCTTTAATTTTTCAGGAATTATGCTATATTATATAATATACAAATCAATATGACCGGCTAAGGAGACTTGAATGCAGAATGAAATAAGAAATAAATTTTTCTGGACTTGGCTTACAAGCATAATCATCGGTATTGTTTTAATATTAAGCATATTCTTTATGGAAGAAAGACATAATAGCTCTCAGCCTTCAACGCAGGGCACTACGGCAACCTCACCGCAAAGTATTCAGAATAAAGACTCTGTGGGTCAGGTTAATAAATAGCAGTCTGTTTGGTTCTTCCAGCTTTTCCAGGTGGCTGCCTCATGCTCAATTCAAAATGGTTATATTAATCTTTGTTCAAAGTAAAAGTATTTATCAGCAGTAATATTGTCATACGGTTCTTCTGTTAAATGGGGAGTTAAAAAATGAAGCCTATATGGTTTTTTATAGGACTGATTTTAACAGAACTGTGCTTGCTGAAACTCATCCCTATGTATGGTGGGGAGGTTTGATGACGGTAGCAGGAATACTGTTTATACTGACCAATAAAAACAAAATTGTTGAATAATTTTCCGGGGTATTATTAAAGGGTTCAGGCTCGTAATATCCTCTATTATTGAACAGTAAGCTTATCTTTTAAAAGTGAGTGCAGGGGATATTTCTGTTATCTCTATAACTCCGGACGGTTAAACCTGTCAGACCTTCGGCTGCCTTCCATCCTTCCACCCGGTTATCCAATTATGTGTTGTTTGTCATTTAGGAAAAAGTAAGTTATTATTGATAAATATGTTTCTATTTATGCGCAGTAAATTAAAAGTATGAAATGGGACATTCTTTTATAAACGCAATTTTTATTACGCTATTTCTCTTCAACTCTGTGTATGCGCAGAGCCCCCCGGCAGGTGATGAGGATATTTATTACCTGAACGGTTTGGAGTATCTTAAAAAACATGATACTGAACTGGCTGAGGAGATGTTCAAGAAATCCGTAAGGAAGTTTTCCGACGCGCCTTCCATGTATGAACTTGCAAAACTCTACCGCGACAAAAACACTATCTCAGGCCGTGACCGTGCAAGAGAACTAGTCCAGAAAGCTATATGGAAAGATCCGAATAATATTGAATACAGGATGCTGCAGGCTTCTTTATTGGAAAAGTTCGGCCTCTCGATGTCCTTTGACAAGTATGAGGAGATAACAGAAATAGACAGCACGTATGCCAGTGCCTGGTTTAATATGGGAAGAATAAAGGAGGCAGATTTTAATGAATACCACAACTCTGTTTTTATGGAGGATTACTCGAGCCCGTTACTAAGCTATGAAAAGTTTGCGATGGAAGATATGCAGGAGGCCGAGGCTTACTTTAAGAAAGCATTAAGTTTTGATCCCAAAAACCAGGAAGCAAGGCTTCATATGGCTTTTCTTTATGAAGATGCTAACCTTCCGGATAAAGCCATTCCACTGCTCCAGGAAATGAGCCGAATAGACTCCATGAATAAGGACGCACATCTGTACCTGGGGCTTATCTACTACAAAACATCAAATATAAAAAAGTCGTATGAAGAGTATAAAAAAGCTTTAAGGCTGATGTCTTATGATGAGGAGATAGATTTCACCTTTAACTCAGTAAAGGAACTCCTGGAGCCTCTGCTTGGAGATGAGTATAAGAAGTATACAAGCGACGAACTCAAGCAGGTAATTGACCTTTACTGGAAGGTAAATGACCCATTAAACCTAACAGAGTATAATGAGCGGCTTCTGGAGCATTATTCACGTGTAGCATATTCAAACCTCCGTTTTACAACAAAATCCGGCGGCATTCCGGGCTGGAAGACCGACAAAGGGGAAGTAGTGATGCGCTACGGAGAGCCTGTCAAAAGGCTGCGCTACAGGCCGCACATTGTGGGCGGGGAAAGGATGTCGGTTAAGGTTAAGACCGACGTCTGGGAGTATAGCGGCCTTACATTCGGCTTTACTGATGAATACATGTCGGGTAACTACCGCTTCAGCGTGCCTGTGCCAGGCAGCAGGTATATTCCGCAGTACCCCGGCGATTCACAGAGGCTTATGGAATACTTAAGAAAAGTAAAATATGAGGATTACACCCCGAAGTACGACGGCCCGGCATTCAGCATGCCGTACTACGTTGCGCAGTTCAGGGATATGGATGGTGAGAGGAACGGGAAAACCGATGTTTACATAAATTATGCACTTAACTTCCCTGACAGTGTGATAAAGAATAAAAAATTCACGAGCGCGCATAATTACGGCATCTTCTTTACCGATAGAAACTACGAAGCGCAATTCCAGAAAAAGAGCAGTGTTGGTGCGCTGCCTGAAAATAGAAAGATCAAAATACCTTTTTCGGATGAGTACTACGTCAACTCTGTTTCCGTTACAGTGCCGCCTGATTCGGGAATCCTGGCTTTTGAAATCCTGCGCAGCATAGATAACGGTGTAGCTTCAAGCCATAAACGTTTTAAGATCAGGGAGTTTCATCCGGGTGAATTTGCCGTAAGTGATCTTCTGCTGGCTTCAGAATTAAGCACGGGTGCTATGGGAAATTTATCCTTAAAAAGAAGGGATATCAGCATACTCCCAAATCCATTGAACACGTTTACGAAAGGGCAGAATCTTTTCCTTTATTATGAAGTTTATAACCTTTTGATGGATAAAGACAACAAGACCGATTTTGAACAGAAGATAACGGTAATTAAAGCAGAGGATGAGTCGGGAATAAAAAAAATATTTAAGGCGATAACCGGAATTTTTGGACTCGGTGGTTCAAAAGAGGAAGTCTCGCTTACTTCCAGATACCAGACAAGTGAAAAAGACCCGCAGATGTATATACAGCTGGATATGAGTGAATATGAAGCGGGGGATTATAGAGTGCAGACAATTATAAAAGATAACATAAGCCATAAGGAGGCAAGGGTAGAAACTATCCTGCACTGGCGTTGAAGTTAAAAAATATATGGCCCGTTTGATGCACATCACTTCAGATAAAATAATCACTTAATTATTTTGAAAAAATTCCAGTTTATTTGATTCTTAAATCCCTTTTTAGTATCAATACTTTAGAGGCTCACCTAAACCGCATATTCAAAAAAAATGATTCGATTTTTAAGGCAAAAGCTGATATGATTTTATTTATCCTGATTTTCCTGCTGCTCCAGCAGCCGGTTATATTCTCACAGACCGCCAAACAATTTCTGGAAAAAGGCAGCATTCTGGCAGAAAAAGGAGAGCTGGCAAAAGCAGTTCATCTTTTCTCCAGGTCGATCGAAATGGATTCTTCCATCTCTGAGACCTACCTGAAAAGGGGTGATTCCAGAAGAATGCTTGAAGACTATGCCGGTGCTGTCTCAGATTACAGCAAGGCGATACTCCTTGTTAAGGATGATTTCAGGGGATACTTCAAAAGGGCAATAACAGAATGCCTTCTTAAAGATTACATGAATGCATTAAGAGATTATGACATTGCAGTTAAGTTGAGCCCCTACAATGAAGAAGTCCTCTTCGGGCGGGGCTGCACAAAGTATCTTTTTAGAGATTTTGAAGGAGCCATTTCGGATTTTACTGAAGCTCTAAGCCTGAATGCCGGCAATGAACTTATAGCATTCAGCCGCGGGGCAGCCAGGGAAGACCTGGGCGACATAAATGGCGCCATTGCCGATTATAAACTGGCGGCTTCAATAAACCCGGATTTCAGATCAATGGATTATTTTATAAAAAGAGCCGAAGTTAAACTGAAGGCGGCAAAGTAGCTTTTATATGGGCCCCATCTTTCAGAAAACCTTATCAGGTGAAAACGCAGAAAAAGCAAGCCTGTTTCCGCAGCTGATTTAAGACAATCCCTGTCATTCCCTTTTTTATACCCGCCTTTGCAGTGTGCCAAAATGTGATACTAGTCATGGACATTTATCAATATGAGACATTAATAAAAGACAAAATGTTAAAAAATGTGCTCTGGGGCATCAAAAATGCCCTAAAAATTTTTGGCACTTAATTTGGATTCCCTTTAGTCCAATTAAAAGATAACAAACGGTGGAGAAATGTTCAGAGATACTTTTCACGAAAATAAGCTACTTGATACTTTAGTTTTTCCAATTCTGGACTCAAGTGAGATCGGGATCTGCATTATAGGTAAAAACGGTATCATCCATGAAATAAACGATGCTTTCTTAAAACTCTTCGGCTTTACACGCAGTGAAGTGCTCAGCAAGCATTTTTCCTCAGTTATTATGGAGGAGAATAAGGAATATTCTCTTAAACAGCACCAGGATTTCATGGAAAACGGCTACTTTGATAAAAGAGAAGTTCTCTTAAGGCAGAAAAGCGGGCAGTTTTTCTTTGCGCAGGTTACCGACCTGAAAATCAATGATGAAGCCGGCAATCTCTACAGAACCACCGCATTTTTGAATATTACAGAAAAAAAACACAACGACCTGGTTAAGTCAATTCTGGGTAAGCTCCCAATTGAAGCCGAACCTGCCGATACTTTCGAATCGATGTTCAGAATAGTCCATGCATCAACTGAACAGCTTATGCCGGCATGCAATTTTTATGCGGCTCTTTGTGACGAAGGGTGCGAATCAATAAGTTATCTGTACCAGGCAAATCAGCTTTTTGACAATGAAGAAGAAAAAAATAACACGCTGGTTTATGACCAGCTGATACGTAAAATAATGAATGAAGGCGGACCGGTTCTGCTTAAAGGGGAAAACCTTAAAAACCTCTTTGACCAGAAGACGCTCGACGAAGAGATAATTCCTAGAGTAGTTCTGGCATCGGTACTTAAAATTAAGGGCTCAAATGCCGGAGTAATACTCCTTCCAAACTTTGAAGATAAGGATGCATTTACTGAAAGCCATCTTCCGATAATAAGGCTTCTTTCCGAAACTGTTTCAACAATTATGGAAAGAAGGAAATATGAGGAGCAGCTTACAATAACGAAGGAAAAGGCAGAAGAATCAAACAGAATGAAGACGGCTTTTCTGGCACAAATGTCGCATGAGATCAGGACTCCTATAAACACAATACTTTCATTTACTTCGCTGCTGAAAGAAAAATGTGAAGGCATACTTGAAGAAGAATTAAAGGAAAGCTTCAACATCATTGAAAGCGGCGGAAGAAGACTAATAAGGACCATAGATATGATATTAAATATGTCACAGCTGCAGAGTGAGTGTCTCGACACTAATCCTCAGGAAGTGGACCTTTCAACGGATATAATTGCTCCTGTTATGAAAGAGTTCTATGCCTCTGCAAAGGCAAAAAACCTTAGCTTCTCATTCAATAATCAGGTGGTTGGCGAGAAGGTCTTTGGCGATCAGAGTACAATTAAGCAGATTTTTGAGCAGCTGATTGACAATGCAATTAAGTACACCAGGACGGGCAAGGTTGAAATTTCACAGTACCTTAATTCCTACGGGCGAGTTTGTGTGTCAATTAAGGATACGGGAATTGGAATTTCAAAAGAATATCTGCCGAAACTGTTTACCGCTTTTTCACAGGAAGAAATGGGATACACAAGACGCTTTGAAGGCAACGGCCTGGGTCTTGCGATGGTAAAAAAATATGCTGAACTGAATAACGCAGCAATTATAGTTGAAAGTGAAAAAGGACAGGGCTCAACCTTTACAGTGGCTTTCCAATAAGTTAAAAGGTGTCGAAAAGAAAGGCGGACTGAAGGCAGTCCGCCTTTTTTTATTTTAAAACGTATTCATTTTATGCATGAATTCAGTTATTTTTGCAGAGATAATATTTTTGTGCAATAGAAACATTTTTCTGTAAAATTCAGTATAAAAGGCGCTCAATAATTCTGTTTTGCTTTTACGAGGTAATTAATGATTGAATCTGTAGTTGGATTTTTTAGTGATTTAATACAAAACATACGTTTTGTAGACCTGATTGACATAGCAATAGTCTCTTTTTTCTTATATACGTTTATAAACTGGTTCAGAAAAAGCGCCTCCAGGAGACTTTTAATTGCGGTAACTGTTTTTATTGTAGTTTACCTGCTGGCAAGAATCTTTGGCCTGTACCTGACTGAGATGCTCATTAAGATAGTTATTGGTGTGATACTGATAGCTGCAATTCTGCTTTTCCAGTCAGATATCAGGCGTCTTATAGACCTTATCGGTACCTGGGGAGGCCTCAGAGGTTCCAAAAGGACCGGAATTCTAAATACTACCGTAGATACAATCATTTCCGCCTGCGCCAAAATGGCAGAGAAGCGAACTGGAGCCCTTATTGCAATCAGGGGACGCGAAATCTGGGATAACTGCATTAACGGCGGAATAGAGCTGGATGGAAAGCTGAGCCAGCCGTTGATTTACAGCATATTCAATGTAAAGTCTCCAGGGCACGACGGCGCAATTTTAGTGGAAGACAACAGAATTATTAAATTCGGGGCTCATTTAACCCTTTCAACAAACCTTAAAGAGCTGGGTGCAGGCGGAACCCGCCATGCAGCGGCATTGGGACTTTCTGAAAAGTGCGACGCGCTTGTTATTGCCGTTTCTGAAGAAAGGGGTACAATCAGTGTTGCAGAAGATGGTAAAATGAGCATTATGTCCTCGAGCAGCGAGCTTAAAGAGAGAATTGAATTTTTCTGGGATAAAAACTACCGTAAAAAAGAAGAGATTATTTCCAAATGGTGGAAAAGCAAAAGCCTTCATACGGCCATTGTGGCTGTATTCCTATCCATTATATTCTGGGGGCTTTTTGCCTATCAGTCGGATAAAGTCTACAGAAGCGAAACAGTACCGATTGAATTCCGCAATCTGAGGCCCGACCTGGCACTCGAAGATCCGGTTCCAATGGAAGGAAGGATCACCTTATCGGGATCTGAACAGGCATTCAGGCTTATTAATACAAAGAACCTTATCATTTCAATTGACTGTGAGAGACTTGAAAAGGGGGAAAATGAAATTATGGTGGCAAGGGACAACCTGGAACTGCCTTCGGGAGTGGACCTCTACAGCGTGGAACCCAGGGTGCTTAAAATAAAAGCCGATGCAATGAAACTTATGCGCGTTCCGGTAAAGGTGCAGACTATGGGAAGACTTCCCGGAAACGCAAAATATAGAATGGATGCTGAACCCGGATATGTAATGCTGAGGGTACCGGTAAACAGCTATAATGTGCCAAGGTTTGTTTCTACAGAGCCGATTGATCTTTCTGGCGTGCGGGGATCATCTGCTATACCAAGCAGGCTCATTCCGCCAAAGACAACAAGGCTTCTGCCGGATCAGAGCCCTGAAATAATGGTAAGGGTTCAGGTTCCAAACAGATAGCCGTAGTGCAGACATACGCAATTTCAGTATTTTATTTTTGAAGTATCCTGAATATTTTTAAGCTTCTTTTTTTACACAAAGTAGCAGAATGGGAATCGAATTGGCAGACCAGGCGAAAGTTTTTATATTAACGGGAGAGTGGCAGGATCTTCAAAAGGGGAATACTCTGCACTTTTGGGGCGTTTCCGACGACGGAACACCCGTAGAATTTTTTATAGATACCGTAAGACCCGTATTTTTTATCAACAGGGAAAATCCCTCCTTAAACCTGCCGGTCCATTATACCCGCAAAGAAGTAAAATTAAAGTCATTCGATTTCAAAGATGCAGATGCCTTATACTTCAAAACCCAGAAGGATCTCAGATCGGCGGCAGACTATCTCCATTCACGGAATGTAAGGACATTTGAGTCGGACGTGGACCCCGTAAAAAGGTTCTTAATGGAAAGGTTCATTTATGCACAGCTTCAGCTTAAAGGAGAAAGCGTAAAGGCGGACAGCGGCCTCAGATTTATTAATCCAAAGGTTGAACCGTGTGAATTTGAACCCCAGTTTAGGACCGCTTCAATCGATATTGAAACCGGCATTACCGACGGCACTTTGTACTCCATTGCAGTTGACTTAAGAAGACCGGGAGGCGAAGAAAAAGTTGTTTTTATGCTTGGTGACGTCCCCTCTCAGGAGCAGGATGGCCGGCTAATGATATTTAAGACTGAAAAAGAGCTCCTGCAGAGTTTTTTAGCCTGGTTTAAGAAGTCCGATCCAGATATCATAATAGGGTGGCATGTAATAGGTTTTGACCTGATGTTTCTTGAAAATAAAGCCAGGGAGCTTCACGTGTCCTTTGATATTTCAAGGTGCGGGAAACTGACGCTTACGGAAAGGAAATCGGGGGGCTATTATGCCTATATACCTGGAAGAGTAGTACTGGACGGACCACCCTCATTAAGGAGCGCGTTTTATTCCTTTGAGGACTTTAAACTGGAAACAGTGGCACAGGAACTTCTCGGCAGGGGAAAGACAATTGCACCAGGTGAGGATAAAATTGGTGAAATAGAAAGATATTTCAGCCAGGATAAAAGGAAGCTTGCTGAATATAATCTTCAGGATGCAGTCCTTGTAACAGAGATATTTTCAAAGACGGGCTTAATTGACCTCTGTGTGAAAAGAGCACAGATCTCGGGGCTTATGATGGACCAGTTGTCCAGGATGACGGCGGCTTTTGACAACTTCTACCTGCCAAGGCTACATAGGGCGGGCTTTGTGGCACCCGACAATGACAATGTTAAGACGATGGACAATCTTGCAGGCGGCTATGTTATCGACCCCAGGCCGGGTATTTATGACAACGTAATTGTGATGGATTATAAAAGCCTCTATCCATCCATAATAGAGACTTTCAAGATAGATCCTCTGTCCATGATCATGTCGGAAGAAGATACAATTCAAACTCCGGGCGGATATAAGTTCTCAAAAACAAAGCATATACTGCCTGAATATATAGGCTCTTTGATGCTTAAAAGAGCGGGGGCTAAGTTAAATAAAAATAAGCACTTAGCCCAGGCCATTAAAATTCTGATGAATAGTTTTTACGGCGTCATGGGCGCCTACGGCTGCCGGTTTTTCCACCCTTATCTTCCCAATGCCATTACCGGTACAGGACAGTGGCTCCTTCTGGAAAGCAAAAAGTTTTTTGAAGAAAAAGGCTATGAGATTGTCTATGGGGATACCGACTCGCTTTTTGTAAAACTTAAAGATGGGCAGGGTCCTTCGGCAGATCTGCTTGGCAAGCAGCTTGCCTTGGAGATTAACGTGTACTGGAAGGAAAGAATCCGGAAGGAGTTTTCGCTGGAATCTTTTCTTGAAATAGAGTTTGAAAAACATTACAGCCGGTTTATTTTAACCCAGGCCCGGGGCTCGGAAACCGGGGCGAAAAAACGCTACGCCGGCTTAATTGACATTGACGGCAGGCATAAGCTTGAATTTACAGGAATGGAAATCGTACGCTCGGACTGGACACGCCTGGCTAAGGAGTTTCAACAGGAACTCTACAGCCTTGTGTTCAGCGGACAGGATGCTGGGGACTGGATAAGGAATTTTGTTGAAGAGGTTAACAGAGGAATGCACAATGAAAAGCTCGTCTACAGAAAAAGGCTCAGGAAGGATCTTGACCTCTATACAAAAAACACTCCTCCGCACGTAAAAGCCGCCAGGCTCACTAATACTTCCTCAGGCTTGATCAGGTATGTTATGACAAAACGCGGCCCCGTTCCAATTGAACTGGACCACAGGGATTACGACTACCAGCATTATATTGATAAGCAGATAAAACCAATAGCTGATTCGGTGCTTGGACTCTTAGGGCAGTCGTTCGATACACTTTTTAAGCCCACGCAGCTCAATTTCTTCTCTTAAGCTTCAAGTTCCGAAAAAAATCAGCTTCATCACAGAAAAAGCTTGTTTTTATCGGCAATAATAATTATCCTCATTTTGAACATAATTACATATTTATAGGGGGATTATGAACGCATTGGAGGTACGGAATTTAAGCAAATCCTTTGGCGATTTACGCGCCGTGGATAATGTTTCATTCATCGTCCCGGAGGGTTCTGTCTTTGGCCTTATTGGCAGAAACGGTGCCGGAAAAACTACTACAATACGAATGATGATGAATATATATCTGCCAGATTCGGGCGAGGTTCTTCTTCAGGGGAATAAAATAGGGGCCGATTTTAAGAATAAAGTGGGATACCTGCCGGAGGAAAGAGGCCTGTATAAAAAGATGAAGGTGCTGGAAACTCTCCTTTATTTTGCAGAAATAAAAGGAAAATCGGGAGCGGCTCTTGAAAAGAAGGCTCTTGAATACCTGGGAAAGTTTCAGCTATTGGACAGGAAGAACTCAAAGATTGAAGACCTTTCAAAAGGCAACCAACAGAAAATTCAGTTTATTTCAACTATCCTTCACGATCCGGATTTCGTAATACTGGATGAACCTTTCTCGGGACTTGACCCCGTTAATACGAATACACTGAAAGAGATAATTCTTGAACTTAAAAACAGGGGAAAGGTTATTATTCTTTCGACTCATCTCATGGATTTCGCAGAAAAAATGTGCGACCATCTGGCAATGATTGAGAAGGGTAAAATTATTCTGAATGGAGCGCTAAGCGACATAAAAACTCACTACGCTCAGAAAAACGTAAGTATTAATTATGAGGGGAGCCTGGCTTTTCTTAAGGATAATCCGCTCATAGAGACAATAGAGGATTTCGGAAACAGCGCAGGCATCAGGCTTAAAAATGCCAAGGATTCCAGGGAGCTCTTAAAAACAATTGTTGAGCACGATGTGGATGTGAAAAAATACGCATTAAATGAAATCTCGCTTCACGAGATATTCATTGAAATTGCCGGCAACAGGGTTGAGGGAATTGAAATGGAGGGAGCATATGTTAAATAATAAAACTATTGCTGTTATGAAAAGGGAATTAAGAGAAAAACTTTTTTCAAAATCCTTCATTCTCATGACGCTGCTTATTCCTGTATTTATGTTTGGCGTTCTGGGACTTCAGACTTATTTTATTTCTTTTTCAGGAGAGGGTAAGGTAAACCTCGAGATAATTTCATCTTCGGAGAATATTACAGAAAACGTGAAAAATGAATTCCAGAGGGAAGACTTTACTAAGGATAAGTCTTATACCCTGGATTTCAAGACGCTGGATAAGTCTAAGCTTTCAGGGTATCTGGATGAAAAAAGAAATGAAATAGTGGATGAAAAGCTGACCGGCATTGTCTATATTTCCCCGGAATCACTGAAGGATAAAAAAGTAGAGTACTACTCAAAGACTCCTAATAACCCGAAAGTTCAGGAAAAGATAAAGCCGGCAATCAACAAAGCCCTTTCTTCAATTTATTTCAGCGCCAAGGGAGTCACAGCCTCCGACATTGCCTTTGCCAGCGGTAACGTGGACTTTAACGGCTACAAGGTATCTAAAGAAAGTAAGATAGATAAGGCAGGTTACGGAAACCAGATAATCTCATTCCTGTTTTCATTCCTCCTTTATTTCAGCCTTCTTTTTACGGGTTCGATAATGATGAGGTCAGTTGTACAGGAAAAGAACAATAGAATTGTTGAGATACTTCTGTCTTCTGTGGAAAGTAAAGAGCTGATGACGGGAAAGATACTTGGAAGTTCAGTTACGGCTCTTATTCAGATGGCAATCTGGCTTTCGCCGGTTCTGGTGCTGATTTCAACAACATGGTTTGTACTTCCGCCGCAACTTATTCTGTCGATCAGTCCCGTGCACTTATTGTACTTTATGCTTAATTATTTTGTTGGACTTGTAATTTTCATGGGGCTTTTTGCCGCCGTGGGCGCAATATTCGATAATGAGCAGGATGCCCAGTCGGGGATGTGGCCGATAATGATGCTTATTATGATCCCGTTTTTTATCTCCTTATCTCTGCAGACAAATCCCGGAAGCCCTTTAGCTAAAGTTGCCTCCATTGTTCCAATTGCATCAATTATAGTAATGCCGGCAAGAATGGCGATAACGGATGTCCCATGGATAGAGGTAGCAATTACCTTTCTGCTAAACATATCTACAATGGCATTTGTTTTCCTTTTGGCAGGCAAGATATACCGGGTGGGCATACTTATGACAGGAAAGAAGCCCAAATGGTCTGAAGTTGTGCAGTGGGTAAGATATAAGTACTAGAAATGGTATTTAATAAAGTTCAGAAAAATAAGCGGCCTGGCGGACCGCTTATTTTTTTTCAGAATATCACCTTATCCAAAGAATAGACCTCAACATCTACTCCGGTAGAAAAAACCTGGTGGTCAGCCGGGCGGCCGTTCAAAAGAAAACCGTTTAGAGCAAGGAGGTTCTCGTCGTATTCAGAAACTTCAGCCTTATAAAGCGGGAAAGGCCTGTGGTGGATCCTGCCGGAATAAAGCTGCCCGGTTTCCTTATCCTTTGAAAAAAGAAGATATCTTTCAACCAGGAAGAATTCCAGGGTTTTACTTTCCGCAAAAAACTCTTCTCCGGTATATCTGTAGCGGAATGTAGAGCGTGGAGTTATAAGGCCATTTTCTTTCCTCTGGCAGGAAAATACAATTTCTTCCATACCCTCACGGGCTTCAATTTCGGATGTGTGATAGGGAAGATGAAAGAAAATATTTGCCGCTTCAACAGCAAGCGCCTGACTCGTATCAAGTGAATAAAACCATACGCCTGGGTTTCCCTCGTTATCGAAGACATATGTCCTGACGTTAACTTCCGGGAAGTTGGAAATCTGAGGCATGGCGGGAGTAAAAATGGGACGGGCATCAAAGACAAAAAACGGTGTTATGCCAATATAGGCTCTGCCTTCAAAAGTATCCACGCGAAGTCTTTCAGGAAGTGTCTGCTGAATAACCCCAGGTTCAACTTCCCAGTGCAGGAACAATAGGTTGCGCCATTTCTGGTACATGATTGCAATACGGTCAATAGGTTTTTCCCTTATAGCCAGTCTTCCTTTTAACGCCGGGTGTTTCATGTATTTACATATTGATTATTGCTGAATCCGTTAAGTGTTTATATTACTATAATAATCCGGCACGCAGACAAAAGCAATTGGGAAAAAGGAGTGAGGTTTACACATAAAAATAAACGGGAAGCAGTGTACCATCCACTGCTTCCCGGGTCTTGTGAGTCAGAAGACGCATGATGCCGCATGCATCTTCATCCTTAGGAACTAGCTGAGTTGTAACTCCGACTGAATTTTTGCGGAATTAAGGATCTCTTTTCTGATTAGAAATTTCATCCTGAGTGCTGTAATTAAGAATCCTGCAAGAGCAAGTATTAATAGATGAATCACTTCGGGCATTACGTCCTGCCAGCCGGCTCCCATCTGAATGATCCTGTTAAAGGCATTAAGATATGGGGTGCTTGGAAGCAGGCTGCCTATTTGTCTAATGTATACAGGCATAGCCTGAACGGGCCATGGATAGCCCGACATGAGGAACACCGGGTAGGAGGTAAATGCCACTACCTGAAGAGCAATTATCTTTTTCTTAAAGAATGACGAAATGAGTATTGCCAGGCAGACAACCGCAAAAAGAAAAATTGCAGTAATTACAACTGCGGCACTTACGTTTCCTTTGAAGCTGATTTTGAATATTGAAAAGTGCAGCGTGTAAAAAAGCATTGCGTAAGAAGCATACAGAAAAAAGTAAAAGGCTCCCTTGCCTGCAATAGTCCCAAAGATGCTTCTATTAGCTGTTATAAAGAGTTTAATAAGTGAACCCTGTTCTCTTTCTTTAGCCATACTTTCAGACAGTCCGATTAAAAGCGTCTGTTGAAGAATAAGAACGAGCAGCCCAGGTATAAGAAAATCCCCATAACTTTCGGCGGGATTAAACATCGGTTTTACCTCGCTTTTAAGAGGTTCCGAAATTTCCTTTGCCTGCTCAAAACTAAAGCCATGAGCCTGAAAAAATCTTATTCTTACACCAGCGGCAATGGTACCCGTTACTTCATTGATGGCTTTATTGATATCGTTTGAAACCAGGAAGCGCGAAGTGTTAAGATAAATTTTTATGTCTGCCCCGCGGCCTGCTTTAAAAGAGTTTTCAAAGCCCTGAGGTATATATATCATGCCCTGTGCTTCCAGCTTATAAATGCGGTCTGTTCCGGAAGAGTAATCGGGCACAACTTCAGAAACCTTTATCAGCTGATGAGAATCCAGGTTTCTTATCAGTGTTTGCGACATCTGCGATTTATCCATGTCCGCAATTACAACGGGAACTTCTTTTTCAGTCTTATATGTATAAATTGAACTATAGAAAAATGCGTAGAACAAGGGAGACAACAGTATAATTGTAACCAGGTCCATGTCCTTTATTATAAAGCCCGCTTCTCTTTTCAAAACCGCAAAAAAGCCGCTCAGTTTTTCTTTCATATTACTTCCTCCAATACCGGCTGGTCCTTAATTAAAAAGCGTTTTATCTGAAAGCGAAGTATATAGAAAGAAGCTGCTGAAGAAACCAGCAGGAATATGGATAGCCTTATAAATTCAGGTACTGCATATTTAACTGGTGCACCCATCTGGTATATTTTTAAGAATCCGCTTAAGAAATGCGTATATGGTATCAGCTGCGCAAAATAGTTATGAAGGGCGGGCATGCCCCACAAGGGAAAAGTAAAGCCGCTGAAGATGAAGGCCGGCGTATTGATAAACAGGGCTGCTTCAGTTGCAAAGAGCTGATCATGGAATGAGCATGAAAGCAAGAACCCGAGAAAGAAAGAAACCAGAATAAAATATTCAATAAATGCCAGCGTCAGGAGCACCGACCCGTTTATCCCGATTGAAAACATCGGGAAAATGATTCCAATTAGTCCCAGAGCCGTTACTGTATGAAGCGCCAGATGGGGAAGAGCCTTGCCTGCTAATATTGTAAATGTATTATTTCCTGAAAGCTCAATAAGCTCATGAAAAGTATTATCGGCAAATTCAGAGCTTATAACGAGTACAGATGAGATCATTATAATCATCTGGAACAATGCCGTAAGGAGTCCGGGAATAAGATAGGAAAGGTAGTTGTAGTTCGGGTTATAGAGCGACTGCGTTTCAATCCTTACGGGGCTGATGACGTTCAGGGCCTGAACCTCTGAAAGTCCCTTTGACCGTAGTTTCTTCAGCAGTATGCCGCCTGAGACCGTTCTTGCAATTGTAAGCCCGTCTTTATAAATCATATTTCCAATTATAAGGCTTGAGGTATTCTTGAATATTACCATTGAAGAGCCTTTGCCCTTTTTCAGGTCTCTTTCCATATTCTCCGGGAAATAAAAGGCACCCTGTATATGTCCTTTCAGGAATTCCGATTTCAGCTCATTTAGTGAGTATATATGTTCCGTAACCTGCATGGAGCTTGAGGCGTCAATTGAGCGGGTGAGCATTCTGGAAACAGTGCTGTTATCGGCGTCATAAACAGCTACAGGAAGATCCCTCACAACGCCGTTTTTATAGACGAGTGCCAGTACCAGAAAAAGAATTACGGGCAGAATCACCGACAAAAGATAATTTGTTTTCTTTCCGGCAATTCTTTTTAACTCTCTTAGAAAGATTTTTATAAAGGGTGAACCCGCGTTATAATTATTTATTCTCATTTTGCTTCTTTTATAATTCAGGTTCACATAATTATATTTACCGTCATTCCGGGCCTTAAATCCTTAATCGGGGATTTACTTCTCAGGCGAATCTCGAAAGTCTTCAGGTCAAATTCACCCTTCTGGTTTGTAGGTTTCCACGTGGCAAATTCTGCCATCGGGGAAATATAGGATACTGCGAACTGGAATTTCTGGTTTCCAAGTGCGGGCACCTTACCGTAGAAAATCGAACCTTTTTTTATCGGACTCATTTTGTCTTCTCTTACTTGAAGGACCACCCAGGTGTCATTGGGGTCCATTACAGTAAAGAGGGGATAGCCGCTTGCAATTATTTCACCCGGATTGGTAATTCTCTTACTCAGTTCGCCGCTAAGCGGACTGACAAGGTTCAGCTCCTGATGGTAGGCTGAAGCTTCGCTGTAAGTATTTTGTGCCTGATAGTAAAGAGCCTCAGCACCCGAGATTTCCTCCAGCCGGGCACCTTTTAATACCATATCCAGGCGTGCTTTGGCTGCTTCCATCTGTTCATTTGCGGCCTTAAACTGAAACTCCGCCTGATCCTTTTCCTGTGCCGAAATAACCCCGTCACGGAAGAGCGCCTGAATTCTGTTCCAGGTTTTACCGGCAAGGTCATACTGTGCCTTTGCCTGGAAGTAAAGTCTTTCGGCCGCTTGTTTTTCTTCCGGGCGGGCGCCGTTATGTGCCATCTCAACCTTGCTTCTTGCTGCATCAACCAGTCCGCGCGCCTGCTCAAGTTTTGCATCCATCTCCTTGCTTTCCAGACGGGCAAGTATCTGTCCTTTATGGACAAAATCTCCTTCGGAAACAAAAACCGTATCGACCCTGCCTGGAATTTTTGAGGCAACATCCACCTGTGTGGATTCAACAATACCGGTTATGATATATTCTTCTTTATTTAAAGAATTTGCCACCAGAACTGACACCGCAACAACTGCAATTACTGCCGGAATAATTAGAACCAAACCTGACTTATTAAATTTCACTTTTTGTTCTCCTTTAACCATACTGATAAAATCTTTTGCGGATCCCCCGCTGCAACGTATAAATCTGTAAGGGATCTGTAATAATCATAAAGGGACAGGAGGCTTTCAACCCGGTTTTTCTCCAAAGAGAGCTGGGCATCAATTACTTCAAGTGACGTACCCATGCCCGACTGAAAGCGCTTGTCATTCAAGCGCAGGTTCTCCTGTGCCAGCGTTAGGGATTTCTCAAGTTTCTCATATCGCGTCACAGCATTTTTCATATCTCTGTATGATTTATTTACCCACAGGTCTATTTTTCTTTTAGCCTCGGCCTCAGCGTAACTGATTTCTCTTTCCATATGCACGGCATTCTGAAGTTTTGAATAGTCCTTAAGTCCGTTAAATATGTTAAACTTAAGCTGCAGGCCGACAGCCCAGCGCGGCTCCAGGCTGGAAAGATACTGCGGAAGCATTTCGTACTTTCCGAATGCTGCAACCGTCGGCAGAAAATTAGCGCGCTCGGCAGTATATTTTTCAGATGCAGCCTCTTTTTTCAGCCCAATAAGTTTAAGCATCGGCTGGTTAACTCTGGCTGATTCCAGAAAGTACTCCAGTGAACCCGTGGCTTCTTGATAGACCAGGCTGTCGGAAAGAGTTACACTAGTGCTTTCATACAGGCCCATAGTATTCTGAAGCGAGATTGTGGCCAGTTCAAGTTTGTTTTCATCATCGGCCAGGTTTCTTTCAGCTTCGGCTTCTGCCACCCCGGCACGAAGAAGGTGATAGTTGGCAATGAGTCCCTCATTAAAAAGCTTTTCTGCATTTGCCTTATGTTTTCTTATACCTTCAAGTACATTTAAGCGCGTTTTGACTATGCTATTCATAAGTACGACGCTTAAATAGTTATTTACAGTTTCCTGAATGATCTCGTTCTGCACTTTCTGAAGTTCAACCAGGGCAGACAATTTTTCCTCAGATGCGAAGTTTTTTGCCGCAATCAGCTTGCCGCCGGTAAAAAGGGGCTGAACGCCCGTGAGTGTAGCATTCTTAAAATCCTGTTTCTTGAAGGTTTCTTCAAAAGCAGGGAGGGCAGAGTTAAGCTGTGTAAAATACTGCGTGTACAGGCCGGCCTTCTGCTGGTCTGTCAGTGGCTGCCCCTGTAGCGATTTATAAATATTTGCCATCTCAGTCTGGTTCTTAGACTGCAGTGTAATTATAACGTCTCTGATTGGAGCCAGATCAATATTCATAGGCTCATTCAGGTGATTATAACTGCTTTCAAAGTTAACCGACGGAAGAAAGTTACCCCAGGCTTCCAGGTCCTGAAATTTCTTCCTGGTCAGATTCTCTTCATACTGTTTTATTTTTTCGTTATTCTTAAGCGAAATCTTAATTGCTTCATTCAAAGAAAGTGACTGTCCGTCTGTTGAGGCGGGAAGGGCAGTCAACAACACCATAAGAACAAGGAGCACAATTTTTGATCTTTTAACCATTAATAAAAACCTGTATTATTGTATAATGAATCAGAATTCAATAATAAAGCAAAAAAATAGCTGAAGTCTGGTCTTCAGCCTTTACTTTAACAATCCCTGTTTGCTGAAATACTTAATATTATGTCTTATTTTATCCAGAGGGAACTCTTCAGGATTCTGGGCCCACTGGTGCAAAAGATGGCGCAGGCCTCCGAAAACGAAAGATCTTACTATTTTTACGTCAATATCCGGCGTAAAAGCACCGTTGTTAATTCCTTCCAAAACAATGCATTCACCAAGATCAATAAACTTCTGGTAATAGGGCGTAAATTCTTTAGGATATTTCTGGAGAAGGTAATGCTGTTCGTTTACAAAAACCACTGCAAGTGACGGATCCTGAATAAACATATCAAAAAGAAGGTCGAGCATGGCGTCAAACTTCTCAATTGAGTTAACGTCGGTCCTTTTTGACAGGGCGTTCAGCTCATTAAAAAGCCTTTCCCAAAGCTGGTCGAAAATTTTCTGCAGTATGGTTTCTTTATTTTTATAATAAACATATATACTTCCTGTAGCCACACCGGCAAGCTCAGCAATTTTATGGATCTTGGCATTATGGTACCCGCTTTCGGCAAATACCTTAATGGCTGCCACTAATATATCGTTTCCCTTATTTCCTTCTTTTAATCTCATCGTGCACCTGCATTATTGAATTGCTATTCAAAAATAAATCTGATTTTCTGAATTGTCAAGATTAATTTTCAAAAAAATGCGGGAAGATGAAAAATCCTCTTCCCGCGCTGAATTAAATCAAAAATTATGAGCAAAAGACTTTCCGTTGCCCGCGGTCATCTCCTGGAGGTGTTGTTGTCTTTTCATATCCTGTTCTTCAGAGGTTAGTATTTCAACCTTTACCCAGCCGGGTTCTCTTTCATCAAACGCCTTGTAAGCTTTAATTATGGAATCAAGAGTTCCAACCTGAGTAATGATCTGTCTGGGGCTGACAACTCCGCCCTGAACCAGTTCCAGAAGTATTGGGATATATTTACGGTGATTGCAGTTTCCGGCCTTAATAGTCAGGTTCTTATTCATTGCCATTCCGAAGGGAAAAGACTGGAAAGTCTGGGGATATACGCCTATTATGGACATTGATCCCGCTTTGGCAATAGCCTCGGCCTGCCAGAGAAGTGCCTGCGAAGGCCCGTTGCCAGGAATCCAGTTATTTCCATGAGGGTTGGTTCTTGGAGCCACCTGGTCTACTTCCTTCCTGAACTGGCTGTCGAGCTTCCTGGATTTTTTCAGTGCAGGTCCCTTCTCAGGCTGCATTGCATCTACGCCGACGGCATCAATTGTTCGGTCCACGCCGATGCCGCCTGTCAGTGAGTGTATTACTTCAACGGGATCCTCCTCATCAAAGTTGATGATTTCGGCTCCATGGCTGCGTGCCATTTCAAGTCTTGAGGGGATCCTGTCTATTGCCAGCACGCGGCCGGCTCCCAAAAGAAAAGCGCTCATTATTGCAAACTGGCCTACGGGGCCGCACCCGAAGACAGCCACGGTATCGCCATGCTTAATTTCTGCCATTTCAGCGCCAAAATATCCGGTAGGGAATATATCCGAAAGCAGAATTGCGTCGTCATCTGTTACGTCATCAGGAATTTTAACCAGGCCCGCATTTGCAAATGGAATCCGGGCCTTTTCAGCCTGAAGACCATTTAAGGCGCCGCTCATAACGGGTCCGCCGAAAAAAGCCGTCCCGGCGTTTTTACCCATCGGGTTTGCATTATCGCACTGCGAGAAGTATCCTGCACGGCAGTAAGAGCAGTAGCCGCATCCGATAGTTGAGGGAATGATTACTCTGTCGCCCGCCTTAAGGTTCCTGACCTCCTTGCCAATCTCTTCAACTATACCAATTCCTTCGTGGCCTATTATTGTCCCTGATTTCATTCCTGTCAATGTTCCTCTTACAAGGTGCAGGTCTGTTCCGCAGATTGCGCAGGAAGTAATTTTTACAACAGCATCATGGGGATCTTTAATTCTGGGTTCTTTTACCTCTTCGAGTCTTATGTCGCCAACTCCGTGAAATACAACCGCTTTCATCACACCTCCTTATTTTGTTATAATTATAATATTAATATTGAACAAAAATTCAAGGTTATTAGCTTTCAACGCAGGCTTTAGTCTGAGGGGAGAGTATGGGAAAGCATGAACGTGTTTTATTCTAAGGAAAAAGGAGGCGAAGTTCTTTTAGGCAGCAAACTATTGTTTTCTTAAAAAATATATTTATTAAGTTCTTTAAAGTTTGTATTGTAGATAGAGAACAAAACTGACCAGGGGGAAAAGCTTAAGGAGTATTAAGAATAAGAAAAAAATGAGATGATTTGTCTTAAAAATTTCCCTGCAAGGTTGCTATTGTTCAAAATAAATTTTAGTTTTCGACACGGAATCTGATTATACTGATTCCATGACATTTCCGTATTGATTAGCCCATTCTAAACAAAGTAAAGGTTCATTTATGTGCAGGATCCTTTATGGCGTTTTCCTGCTGCTCTCAGCTCTTCAAAAAACGAGAAAGCAGCTATTCCCCACAGGAATGGGAGGTTTATTCCTCCAGAAAATTCTTATTTGTTCGATGTACTGTCGGGTTGGGAGAAATTGGTCACAATGTCCTTAAATAATTATTTCTAATACTGAATCATAAGAGGTTAAAATGCGAAGAAAGTATCCTCTTTCGGCTTACAATTGGACTTCTCTTATCGGATTGACTATAGCTATAATAGCACTGATTATGATAATCTTCCTTTTTGTAATTTCAGCATTCATTCAGGAGGGAAGTTCATATCTTGGTCTGGTAATTTATATTCTGCTTCCTGCCTTTTTAATTGTAGGATTGATCTTAATTCCTGTCGGCATGTATTCACAGATGCGTAAGGACAGAAAGAGTAAAGAAGTTGAAGGTGCCAGAAGATGGCCGCAAATTGATTTAAATAACGATCGCCACAGGAACGGATTTATATTTTTTGCAATAGGAACGGCAGTATTTCTCTTAGTCTCGGCAATCGGAAGCTATGGCGCATTTAATTTCACAGAATCTGTGGAATTCTGCGGTACAATTTGCCACACGGTTATGAAACCGGAATATACAGCATACCAGCATTCTCCGCATGCAAGAGTAGCTTGCGTGGAGTGCCACGTTGGAACGGGTGCCAACTGGTACGTGAAGTCAAAAATGTCGGGCCTTTATCAGGTTTATGCAGTGACAATAGGAAAATATCCAACTCCTATTCCTACTCCTGTAAAGAACCTGAGACCTGCACGTGAAACCTGTGAACGCTGCCACTGGCCGTCAAAGTTCTATGCCAGGCAGCTCCGTCTGGAAAGGCACTATTTAGCAGATGATACCAACAGCGAGTGGGACATTAACCTTGTATTGAAAACAGGTCCCTCCATCAGTGCTCTTGGACTTCAGGAAGGGATTCACTGGCACATAAATCCTAACACTAAAATTGAATATGCTGCCAAGGATGAACAAAGACAGACCATTCCATGGGTAAGGTATACAAATCTTAAGACTGGCCAAACTACCGTTTTCAAAGTTGCAGATGACAATACAGCCCAAAATACTGAAACAAGAGTTATGGACTGCATCGACTGTCACAACCGTCCGTCTCACAACTATCTGCCGCCTTCGGTTTTTGTGAACAACGCAATTAATTCCGGGGCGATCTCAAAAGACATTCCAGGTATAAAATCTCTGGCCATGGAAATTTTCAGCAAGGATTTTTCAACTACGGATTCCATGATGAACTATATTAAAACCCAGGTTGTAAATCACTATAATGAAACTAACTACTATGCCTCGAATAAGACGGCTGTTGACAATGCGGTTAGAGGACTTCAGGATCAGTTCAGCCAGAATATTTTCCCTGAGATGAGGGTTAAATGGAGCGCATATCCGAACAATATCGGACATCTTAATTTTCAGGGTTGTTTCAGGTGCCACGACGGAAACCACAAGAGCAGTGACGGCAAAGTTATCTCAAAAGACTGTAACCTCTGCCACACAATAGTAGCTCAGGGTTCTCCGCAGAATATTGAAGCTTCCAATGTTAACAGTTCGCTTGAATTTAAGCATCCTGTAGATGTTGGCTACTCCAGCGAGATGTCTTGTACGGATTGTCACACGGGACTGAATCCATAATTGTTAAATTTGTACTCAGGTGAACCCTGGCCGGGGTTTACCTGGGGATTAAAATATTTTCTAAATAAAACTTAATAATACTTTTCCCTAAGCAGGAGTGGTTTTATGGATAAGGTGACAAACTATACTTTAATCCGGGATTATATAAGCTCTCATACCGGAACATCCGAGGACAATCTGGTTACATCAGGGATGAGTTTTGTTAAGTTGTGTAATGCAGCTATTGTCTGTTACAGATTTACCGGTACATTAGGAAATCTGGCTCATGCCTTCGAGCATTTGGTTACACTAATTGAAAAAGAAAAAGAAGAGGAAAAGCTCAGAAAATCCAGATAAGAGCTTTATCTGATTTATAAAAAAAGTCCCATACACTTTTGTGTGCGGGACTTTTTTATTACCGGATAAGTTTTTAATCAGCCTTTAACCGGAGGCAGTTGGCCCTTTTCAGCAGCTTTTTTCAGCTTATCGTTTGCAAAAATTGCAATTTCAACGCGCCTGTTGGCCTGCTTTCCTTCGGGGGTATCGTTGGAGGCCACGGGCTGGCTTTCGCCATAACCTTTAGTTGTAATTCTCGAACCCTGAACTCCAAGCTCTTTTACATATGTCGATACCGAAGAAGCTCTCTTTTCAGAAAGGGTCTGGTTATAAGCATCAGTGCCGTCTGAATCTGTATGTCCTTCGATCAGGATATTTGTATCGGCATACTTTTTCAGAACTTTTGCGAGCTGGTCTATATTGTCCCTGGCTGCAGACTGAAGGTCGGATTTATTCGTTGCAAACAGAATTCCCGACGGGAATGTAATTTTTATGCCTTCGCCTACTCTTTCAACCCTGGCACCTTCAAGATCCTTTCTCATTTCCTCTGCCTGGCGGTCCATATAGTTTCCGATCAGTGCTCCTGCTGCTCCGCCGACGGCCGCGCCGATGATTGCGCCCACGGCAGTACTTCCGGTTTTACTTCCTATTACTCCTCCTATTACGCCGCCTGCGGCTGCCCCTATACCTCCGCCTTTTACCGTATTGCTGGCTCCGCACCCGGCGGACAGGAATGAAGCAATAATTAACAAAGCCAGAAATGCTTTTACCGATCTATGCATGATAAATCTCCATAAATTTATTTCAGAATAATGTTCATCTCAGGATGTACATCCATATAATTTTAGCAAAAATTAAAGCATATTGAAAGGCATTAAACCGGTTTCGGGCATTTATTAAAAGCATTTCCCAGGGAGTGAATTAAATTCATCCAGCCCGGCTTACATTGATTTTGTTTGTAGTATTGACTAAAATAAATTGTGGAGTAATAGCTAAAATAGTCTTAAGATACATAAAGCTTCAGTAATGGAAAGGATTGAATATGAAAAGACATGTATTTGTTTCGCTGTTATTAGTCATTTTATTGTTTGGTGCCGGTTCATCATACGCCCAGATGGGTGTATCAATTCAGGCCGGAACTGCAATCCCCACTGGTGATTTAAGCAACAGTGCAAAGCTTGGCTGGGGAGGACAGGGGAATTTTGAATACCTGGCAGCTCCAAACCTGAGCCTTATGGCCACAGTAGGATACTATCTGTGGGGGGCAAAAAGCGACTTAATGGGACTGGTTGACTATACGTTTTCCACTATACCGGTTCTAATCGGGGCGAAGTATCTTTTTATGGAAGGCGACATGCATCCGTATGTGGGGGCAGATATCGGCGTACACTTCCTTAAAACAAAAATTTCCAGCAGTATTAATATTTTAGGCTCCAGTCTGGAGGAAAGCAATAGTGAATCAAAGTTCGGTTTTGCGCCAATGGCAGGCCTTAGGATGCATATGCCTCCAAACGTAGACCTGGACCTGAATATCAGCTACAATATAATTCCTTCTTCCGGCAGTAATATTTCCAATGGCATTATTTCAACTTCTAGCAGCAGCACCAGCTATCTGGGAATTATTGTTGGAGCTTTAATAGCGCTTTAAGGCCTCGGGAAATTTACCTTCTCCTCTGAACTTTACGACATGGCCCCGGCAAAAAATGCCGGGGGATTTGTATTGTCTGCAATAGGATGGAATTCTCTTCCCGGGAATAGTGTTGCTTATTGCAATATTTTCCAAATTCTGGTAAGTTTTACCGGATACATCTCGGGTATATCCACATTCAGAATAAATTTGTATTTTAGAATTAACGGGATCGTTTGAGATTTCTCCAAATCTTAAAATGGGGCATAATGATTCTTAATCAAAAAGTTTACAAATATTCCAATATTACTGCATTTGCAGCGTTCATTTTCTTCCTGGGGCTGACCGCCTGGTTATGGATGGATTCCAGGCGTGAGACACAGAAAAATGCCAGCGAAAGATTTGAATTCAGGGTATTTGAAATAAAACAGGCCATTCACCAGCGCATGCAGGAATATGAAAAAATACTGCTTGGAGGTGCAGGGCTTTTTGACGTTGCCAAACCTGTTACGCGCCAGATGTGGCGCGATTATGTGCACAGGCTGAAAATAAGCGAGACTTCCCCGGGAATTCAGGGCATTGGGTTTTCTATTCTGTTAAGACCTTCAGACATAAAACCGCACGAAGAGAAAGTCAGGTCGCAAGGTTATCCTCAGTATAAAGTCTGGCCCGAAGGAGAACGTGAATTCTATACGTCAATTGTTTTTCTTGAACCCTTTTCCGGCATTAATCTCAGGGCATTCGGATACGATATGTATTCAGAACCTATCAGGCGAAAGGCCATGGCTACGGCAATGGATTCCGGAGTGACTGCTTTGACTGGGAAAGTAAGGCTGGTGCAGGAAGGCAGTACAGCCGTACAGGAGGGATTTCTAATGTACCTGCCTGTATACCGTAGAGATTCAGAATTAAATACGGTTGAGGAAAGAAGAGGTGCCTTAATAGGATTTGTATATAGTCCATTTAGAATGAATGACCTGATAAATGGTTTATTTGGGCAGGGACCGACTGACATCACACTAAAGATTTATGATGGGGAACTCCCTTTAAAAAAGGAGCTAATGTACAACGGCGGCCCTAAGGGGGAGGCAGTGGATTCGGGCAATACTCCCTTATTCAGTAAATCCGAGCTGATCAATATTGAGGATCACACCTGGACGCTGCAGTTTTCTACGCTCCCGATGTTTGAAAGAACTATAGATAACCAGAAATCTCCAATCATCCTTATTTCAGGCATAATTATCAGCCTTCTTTTTGCCGCTGTCGTAAAATCTCTTTCTTCAACGCGGGCCCGTGCACTGGCTCTGGCCGTTGAAGTCAATGAGAGAAAACGTGCCGAAGAAGCTTTAAGAGAGAGTGAGGAAAGATTCCGTCTGATAACGGAAAATGCCAACGACCTGATATCCGTACAGAACATGGAAGGGAAGTTTATTTATACCAGCCCTTCTTTCAGCATAAAGCTGGGCTATAGCCCGGAAGAGCTCTTAAGAATGGGCCCTGCTGAGCTGGTACATCCGGATGATCAGGCAGCGATTTCCGATGGGAGAAACCCTTCCTCTGTGCAGTTCCGCATCCATACGATTAAAGGAGAGTGGATATGGATGGAGGGTACAAACAGCCTTATGAGGATGAAAGACAGCAATTATATACTCGGAATTGCACGCGAAATAACGGAAAGAAAAAAGGCCGAGGAAGCTCTGAAAGAGGAAATATTCAGGGCTGAAACTATGATTAAAGTATCCAATATGTTTGCGGAACTGTCGCTTGATTATAAGGCTGTTCTGGATAATGCTGCTAAAGTCACTTCCGAGTTAATTGGAGATGCAGCGATTGTAAGGATTATTTCAGATGATAAGAATTATCTTGAGCCTGCGGCAGTCTACCACCCTGATAATGAAGCCCGGAGCCTATTAAATGAAGTGCTCCAGTCTGCTCCTCAGAAGCTGAACAGCGGGCTTTCAGGAAAGGTTGCAGCTACATCTGAAAGCGTGATTATTCAGGAAGTGGAATTAAAGGAAATTAAAAATTCCATCAGGCCAGAATTCACAAAATACTTTGAAAAGTACGGCATTCATGGAATTCTTGTTGTTCCATTAATAGTCGGCAGGCAGACTATCGGCACATTAAGCGTAATGAGGACCAGTCCCGGGAGGCCATACTCCCCGAAGGACAGATATTTTCTTGAAGAACTTGCAAACAGAATTGCAATTGCAATTGTAAATTCGCGTCTGCATCAGGAAAAAGTACATGAAATTGAAGAAAAGAGAATTGCGGAAGAAAAGCTGAAAAAAACTCTTGAAGAACTGGCCAGATCCAATACAGAGCTTGAAAACTTTGCATACGTAGCATCGCACGACCTTCAGGAGCCTTTAAGAATGATTTCAAGCTACACACAGCTTATTTCCAAACGCTATAAAGGGAAGCTGGACACAAAAGCCGACCAGTTCATCAGTTTTACTGTGGACGGGGCAGTAAGAATGCAGCAGCTGATTCACGATCTTCTGGAATATTCAAGAGTTGCAACCAGGGGCAAGCCGTTTGCACCCGTGGACAGCAATGAAATTATCAGAACAGTCTTAAACAACCTTCAGATCAGCATAAAGAAAAATAATGCCGTTATTACGTTTGATTCCATGCCTCGGGTAATGGGAGACGACATTCAGCTCATGCAACTATTCCAGAATCTGATAAGCAACGCAATGAAGTTTAAGAGCAGTGAGGTGCCGGAAATAAAAATAAAGGCAGAAGACAAGGGGTGCGAATGGTTGTTTTCGGTCCAGGATAACGGAATTGGCATAGATCCACAGTTTAAGGAAAGGATTTTTGTTATTTTTCAGCGCCTGCATGAAAGGGAAGCATATCCCGGTACAGGAATCGGTCTGGCTGTCTGCAAAAAGATCGTAGAAAGGCATGGAGGCAGGATCTGGGTTGACTCTGACCCTGGTAAAGGCTCGACCTTCCTGTTTACGATTCCTAAAAGAAATCCCTGAGGTAAGCGGTTATAGTTCTTTTTTATGTTATTGCATAGTGGTCGTCTGTTCACTATATTTGTGCGGTTTACTTTCAGCCCTTCAGATTAATAATCTCCTGAAGGCAGGGAAGTATGGCTCTAGGGCCGATTAGAATCCGCAGGTATAAATATGGCAGTAAAAAAGAAAAACATAAAAAAGAACAGCAAAAGCAGCAGCAAAAGTAAAGCAGTCCCGCTGAAAAAAGGCAAGGAAGCTTCATCAGAAAAAGTGGAACCTCTGCGGCTGAAAAAGAAGAAAACGTATTCAGTTAAGAAAGAAGGGGCATCAAAAGCCGATAAGGATAAAGGGGCTTCGCAGAAAAAAAAGGGACCGACTTTATCAAAGAGGTCTAAAGCCAGGAAGCCCAGCCTAAAGGGTACCAAAGCAAAGAATTCCAAAGCAAAGAATTCCAAAGCAAAGAATTCCAAGACGGAAAGTGTTAAAGCAGTTCCGCAAAAGAGAACCAGGGCAGCTGCAAAAGGGAATAAAAAGCCTCTTCCGGTAATAAAAGCAGAACCGGTTCCGGAAATAAAAAAGAAATTACCTCAGGGAAAGAAAAAAAATAGTATAGAGGCTGAAAGAAAGGAAGAAAATGCATCCTGGAAGTTTTTCGAAAAAAACGGAAGTGTGTTAATTAAGATTTATACCGAAAGTGAAGCTATTTTCTCTAAACTTGCGAGAATACAGGGTATACAGAAAAGCGCGAAATACTTTATTAAAGGGCGGCAGGTTGGAGCGGATTTTATTGTCCCGCTCGATATGGCAGAATCGGCCTGCAGTATTGCGGGAGTTAAGATTCCTAAAATTACAGTCAGAAAGCCGGAGTAATCCTGCTTTTCTTTTACAATTCCGGAGTAAAAGGGAAACCCGGTAAATGGTTTTGTGCTTTCAGCTCATTTTGAAGTTTCTGCTTTTCTTCAAACATAGCCTGAGAAACTGAAACATGGTAAGTATGGGGGTTAATGAGTCTTTTAACTCCCGTGTCGAGCCTGCTAAGGTCCTTTTCCCTGGTTTGTCTGATCTGTTCAATGGAAGGGAATTCATAAACAGTTTTCCCGTTTTCAATTATTTTCTTAAGCAGGCTTTCCATTTCCGGATAGTCATTTTTATCTATAGTACGGCTTTTGCTTTTATCTGAGGGATGAACGAGCTGAATCTGTTTCCATTCCCTGGCGTTTTCACCTTTTAACGTAATCAGATCGGCGTTAGCCTTACCGGACTTGTCATAAATCCTCCACAATTCCTTTTGTCCAGGATTCGGGATTTTTTCAACCGACTCGGAGATTTTCATAACGGGAATCCAGCCGTTGTTATCCACAGCAACGAGTTTATAAACTCCGCCCAGGGCTGCCTCTCCCTGGGAAGTTACAAGTCGCGTTCCAACGCCGTAGACCAGGCGGCTGATTATTTCATCGGGAATTAATCCTTCCTTAGGGGCTTCATCTTCAATCTGTGTGATGATCTGCCAGATATTCATTTCGTCGAGTTCATTTGAAAGCACGACTTTTGTTTCTTTCAGACCTGCATTATTCAGCATTTTTACGGCTTTAACGCTCAGGTATGCCAAGTCACCCGAATCAAGGCGCACTCCCTGCGGAGTATGTCCTTTTGCTTTAAGTTTTTCAAAGACCTTAATAGCATGAGGAATGCCGCTTTCAAGCGTATTAATTGTATCCACAAGCAGTGTGCAGTCATCGGGATACAGATCTGCAAATGCTTCGAAGGCTTCCAGTTCAGTCATCCCTAATGAAATGAACAGTTGAACCATGCTGTGCGCATGAGTGCCTTTAGGGGGATAGCCCAGAACGTAGGATATGCCAGCATTGGAGGAATAATCGGCTCCCCCTATAAGGGCTCCTCTGACGGCGGCAACGGCGCCTCTGTCCTGGCCGCGCCTGGCGCCGAATTCCAGCACGGGCTGTTTACGGCATATCTCTTTTATTCTGGAGGCTTTTGTGGCAATAAGCGTCTGGAAGTTCAGCTGGTTAAGAAGCGCAGTTTCCACAATCTGAGCCATAACAAGCGGCCCTTCAACAATTGTAAGAGGCTCGTTCGGGTGGACACATCTGCCCTCTGGAATAGCTCTAATAGTAAAGCTTCGAAAATCCCCGTTATTTTTTAACCATTTCAAGAAGTCGTCCTTAAAAAGTCTTTCCCCTTTGCTGTTTCTGTGGTTTTTCAAGAATTCAATTTCCTCATTCCTGAAGTGTGAGTTCTGCATCCAGTCTATAAACCATTCCAGTCCCGCGTTTATGCAGTATCCTGCCTTATGAGAGCCGTAGTCGGGGTATTTTCTAAAGAAGTGATCGAAGACGACGCGTTTATCCTGAAGTCCCAAATGAAAATACAGCTGCGCCATAACCAGTTCATACTGGTCTGTAAATAGGATTCCCTCGGTAATTGTCCGATCAAACTTTCTCAGCAATTCATCTCCCAACAGTTGTGTACTTTTAGTAATATTGTCAAAAAGGTGAAAAGTTTCAAACTTTGAGAAGGGATGGGTACTAAAGAAACTGAAGAACTAAAATTGCAGAAAATAAAAGGCGGCAAGAGGGGGAGTCCCTGCCGCTAAAATTAGGAGAAGATCTAATACTCAGAAGATTTAACTCTAGAAGATCAGATCTCAATTTTCAACTAATGATCTTTTTTTCATCAGGCTGTAAACCGCGTAGTGAACAGCCGCTGTAAGAGGTTTTCCCGAGTTCATTTCCTCGCAGACCTCTTTTACAAAGTCATCCTTTGGAATATATTTTGTATTTACTCCTACTTCAAGGCATATTTCATTTTCAGTGGAATCACAAATATATTCAAGTTTGGCTGCCTGCGTAATTACGTCTTCGTAATTAAGTTCTTTCCCTTTATCCTTAAAAGCTCTGCCGTAAAAATTTTTAAGATTCATTCTTACCTCCTAACCAATATCGAATAATTCCCTTTATATATATATATGGTTACAGAGGCAGGATTCGGAAAAATATTTGAAAAAAAATAATTTTTTTTCAAATATTTTAATAAATGGTTAAAAAAAGGGGTGGAGAGTACAAAAAATTGTAATCCCCGACTCTTAGAAAAGTATTCATATAGAAGAACTATAATGAAAAGGCCCTATCAATCAGTTCATCCTGCTCTTTTTGATGCATTTTTAAGGAACCTGAAGCCGGGCTGGCGCTTTCATTTCTTCCTGCATAGAAAAGGTTCCTGTTTTGTGAAGTTAAATCCCCGGACTTCTGGAGAATAAAGCTCCAGGCTCCCATATTTTTAGGCTCCTCCTGCGTCCAAACGATTGTGCGGGCATTTGTGTAAGAATTAATAACTGTCTTAATTTCTTTAATTGGGAACGGGTAGAGTTCTTCCAGGCGTATGACGGCCGAATCGCTGATATTATTTTTATTTTTATAGGCGAGCAGCTCAAAATAAAGTTTTCCGCTTACCAGAAGGAGTCTTTTAACAATATTTTTATCCTGTACTGAAACGTCATCCAGAACTTTGGAGAATTTACCTGAAGTCATTTCACTGAGAACGGAGCGTGCCTCCGGCAGCCTGAGCAGGCTTTTAGGTGTAAAAATAACCAGAGGCCGGTGCAGATTATACTTTATCTGGCGGCGCAGCAGGTGAAAATTCTGTGCCGGTGTAGTCACATTGCATATAGTCATATTATCTTCTGCCGCAAGTGAAAGAAATCTTTCTATTCTTGCGCTCGAATGTTCAGGTCCCTGGCCTTCATATCCGTGAGGCAGAAGAAGTACCAGGCGATTTGGCAGTTTCCACTTACTATAGGCACTGACCAGGAAGTTATCAATTATTACCTGTGCGCTATTGGCAAAGTCGCCAAACTGTGCCTCCCAGAGTACCAGTGATAAAGGGTCGGCTACGCTGTAGCCCAGTTCAAAGCCCAGCACTGCAGCTTCGGAAAGCAGGCTGTCAAGTGCTTCCATGGATGCCTGGTTTTGTGCCATGTGGTTTAAGAGCAGGATCTCCTCTCCGGTATTTATGTCGGATAAGATCAGGTGTCTCTGGCTGAAGGTTCCTCTGGCGCTGTCCTGGCCGCTTAAGCGGATGGGGGTTCCTTCCAGAAGAAGTGTCCCAAAAGCCAGGGCTTCAGCATATGCCCAGTCGATAGGCATTTGCGGGTTTTTAATAAGTTCTTTTCTTTTTGTGAGCATTCTGGCCAGTTTAGGATTTGCAACAAATCCTTCGGGCAGGGTAGTTATGCCCTCCACTACTTTAATAATCTCTTCAGAAGCTGCTGCGGTGGGTTCAATTTCTTTCTGAACATTTAACTTGTCCTCAGGAACCGCAAGTGGCAGATCTGAATAAAAATCGAAAGTATCGTTTGCTGATTTATCAAAAGACTCGTTCAGGCACTCATTTACATTTGTTCTTTTATCTATTTCTTCATCTGAAGAAATGAATTTTTCTGCAATAAGCTTCTGTTTATAGAGTTCTTTTACAGAAGGGTGTTCCTTAATATTCCTGTACATTACAGGCTGTGTATAGGCCGGATCGTCTCCTTCGTTATGGCCATGGCGCCTGTAGCCAAAAAGATCAATTACAACGTCCTTATTGAATTTCTGCCGGTATTCATACGCCAGACGTGTAACCCATAAGGCAGCTTCAGGATCGTCGCCGTTAACGTGAAATATTGGTGCCTGCACCATTTTAGCCACGTCTGTTGCATAAATAGATGAGCGGGCCTCAGCCGGATCGGTAGTAAAGCCTATCTGGTTATTTATTATGAGGTGGATTGTGCCGCCTGTGCGGTAGCCTTTTAGCTGTGACAGGTTAATCGTTTCGGCAACAACTCCCTGACCGGCAAATGCGGCATCGCCATGGATTAAGAGGGGAATGATAACTTTGCGTTCTGTATCGCCGGCTCTTTTCTGTTTTGCCCTTACAATTCCCTCTACAACCGGGTTAACCCATTCAAGGTGACTCGGGTTAGAGGCTACCGAGACTGTTAGTGTTTTCCCGTTAATTGCTTTTACTTCTCCTGAAGCCCCGAGGTGATACTTGACGTCGCCTGAACCCTGGACTGAATTAGGGTCGATATTACCCTCAAATTCAGTAAATATTTTCTCATAGGATTTACCGATTATATTAGCCAGTACGTTCAGGCGCCCGCGGTGTGCCATGCCCATAAAAATTTCCCGTACGCCGTCTTCGGCCGATAGGTTTATCAGGTAGTCAAGCAGCGGTATTACAGTTTCTGAGCCTTCGAGGGAGAACCTTTTATGCCCCACAAACCTTGTATGGAGGAAATGCTCAAACTCCTCGGCAATTACGAGCTGCCAGAGAATTCGTTTTTTCTCTTCGGCACTGAATGTAAAATGGTTTCTGATAGGTTCCATTTTACTTTGCAGCCATGCTTTTTCTTCGGGATGCTGAATGTGCATGGACTCTATGCCGATCTTGTCGCAGTATGTCTGCTGCAGGATGTCTAAAATTTCCCTAAGTGTCCCGGTTTCCTTTCCGCCAAGGCCGCCTGTTATGAACTTCCTGTCATAATCCCATATTGTAAAGCCATGGTTGGCAGGATCAAGTTCAGGGTGGTAGATTGAATTGACCCCGAGAGGGTTAAGGTTTGCAATGAGGTGGCCTCTTACTCTGTATATATTTATCAGCTGCAGTATTCCGGCCTGCTTTTCAATATTATCCATTCCGGGAATTGCCGCATAAGTCTTACCCTGAGTATCCTCCCTGTAGTTAACAGGTTTCTGCGGGATATTGAAATCCTTAAAAATATCCTCATAAAAATTTTCCTCACCCAGCAGCAGGTCATTTATAAGTTTTAAGAACAGCCCCGATTCGGCGCCCTGGATTACGCGGTGGTCGTAGGTGCTTGTAATATTCATAACCTTGCCTATACCGAGTTCGGCTATTGTAGAGCGGCTCATAGCCTGATATTGTGCGGGATAATCTATAACGCCTATAGCTATAATACCGCCCTGTCCGGTCATAAGTCTGGGAATAGAGGATACGGTGCCCACGGTGCCGGGGTTTGTAAGGGAGATAGTGGTTCCCTGAAAGTCGGATGGTTCAATTCTGCCCGTCCGGGAGCGTTTAATTACGTCGTCGTAAGCTTTCCTGAAATCTGAAAAATTCATCTTATCGGCCCCTTTAACGTTGGGGACAATTAATGAGCGTGTACCGTCTTTTTTCTCAATATCTATAGCCAGGCCGAAGTTAACCTCTTTTTTCTGCACCAGGTAAGGTTTTGCGTTAACCATGGCAAAGGAATTATTCATTGAAGGGAACAGCCTGAGTGCCCTGACAATTGCATAGGCTACAATATGTGTAAACGAAATTTTCCCCTGATTGGTTTTTTGAAGAAACTGGTTAATTATTCTGCGGTTTTCTTCCAGGAGTTTAACAGATATCGTCCTCTGGCTTGTAGCAGTCGGCATGGTAAGGCTGCCCGTCATATTCTCAATAATTCTTGCCCCGACGCCCGTAATAAGTTGATAGTTTTCGTGTTCTCCTGAAGGGGGGGGAGATGTCTGACGGGAAGGCTCCTTTAGTGCAGGCTGCTGTTTAGGCTGTTTTAATTCCGTTTGCACCGGCTCCTGGATTGCTGTCCGAGGCTTTTTTTGCGCCGGAGATTTTTCTGCAGTTTTCAGATTATTAAAGTAGTTCTGCCAGAATTCCGAAACGGAATTTTTATCATTCAAATAGCTGTCGTATAAATCTGCTACATACCAGAAATTTGAGCCAAACTGCTCAAAGAGAATTTCATGTCCATCGGATAAATGCTGTTCATCCATTATGCTATACCCTCAATTATTACTTTCGTATTATGTCCCCATTATTTCAGTTTAAGAAAATATAGGTTCAAACTCAATCTAGCATAAAAGCCCCTTATTCAGGAATTTAAGGGTATGCAGATTTATTTGCACTATTGTTCCCTTTAAAAAGTTAGATTTTCCTTGCAAATGGTGCATAATTTTACAAAATTGCAAAATAGAATTAAATTAATAACGATAAGTGAAAGTAAAGATATGCTCTTTACAGATGTAAATACATTTTATTTCCAGAAATTAAATCCCCTCTTGCTTCGGCATTGCCCTGATTTGTAAGTCTTCAGTTCTACTTGCCCTTTTTTTAATATAGTTTTAATGACTAGGAGGAAATTATATGTGCGGTATAGTCGGATATATTGGCGCTAAGAATTGTATTCCTATATTACTCGGCGGGTTAAAAAGGTTAGAATACCGTGGTTATGATTCTGCTGGTGTCGGGGTTCTTTCCCAAGGTAAAGCCCTTGTTGTTAAAAGTGTAGGAAAAGTCACCGTTCTACAGGATAAATTAGAAAATCTCAGTATTAGTTCAACTATCGGTATCGGTCATACCAGGTGGGCAACTCATGGCGTTCCAAACGAAACAAATGCCCATCCGCATGTGAACAACGAAAATTCCCTGATGTTAATTCATAATGGAATTATTGAGAACTACGCGGCTTTGAAAGAAACACTAAAACTAAGCGGTTATATTTTTAAGAGTGATACAGATACAGAAGTTTTGGCTCACCTGATAGATAGTTTTATAAACAAAGGTTTGACTCTCTTCAACGCAGTGAGAGCTGCATTGAACGAAGTTGAAGGAACCTACGGCATTGCAGTGGTATCTGAAAATGAACCGGATAAGATTGTAGTAGCCAAAAAGGGTTCTCCGCTTGTTATAGGTATAGGCAATGATGAAAACTTCATAGCTTCGGATGTAAGCGCGCTTGTAGCGCATACCCAGCAGGTAGTATATCTTGAGGATGGGGAAGTAGTTGAAGTATATAAAGATAAATTCATCGCCAAGGATGTTTCGGACAAAGAAATTGAAAAGAAAGTGCAGGAAATTACCCTTAAGCTCGATGAAATCAGCAAGGGCGGTTTTGCCCACTTTATGCTCAAGGAAATTATGGAGCAGCCGGAATCCATCTGCAATTCCATGCGCGGAAGGCTTGTTCTCTCTGAAGGCACTTCGAAGCTTGGGGGTATTGAGGATTTTGCGGACCGTCTGGCACAGTCCAGAAGGATCATTATTTCCGCATGCGGCACCTCCTGGCATGCAGGTCTGGTAGGTGAGTACATGTTTGAGCAGTTTGCAGAGATACCCACAGAAGTGGAATACGCCTCGGAGTTCAGATACAGGAACCCCTTAATCTATCCTGATGATACGGTAATATTTATTTCTCAAAGCGGCGAGACGGCTGATACACTTGCCGCGTTAAAAGAATCCAAAAGGCGGGGCGCATTATGCATAGGCGTATGTAACGTTGTAGGCAGTTCAATTGCAAGGGAAAGTCACGCAGGGGTTTACATACACGCAGGTCCCGAGATCGGAGTGGCTTCGACGAAGGCTTTCACATCGCAGCTGATTGTGCTTTCACTCATTACGCTTTTAATTGCCAGGAAGAAGCGTATGAGCCTGGTGGACGGGCAGAATATAGTCTCTGAAATTGAGCAGATCCCTGAGAAAATTGAGCGGATACTCAAGCTTTCTGACGAGATTGAAAAAATTGCCGAAGAGTTTAAGGATTCGCAGAATTTCCTCTATTTAGGACGAGGCTATAATTTCCCCGTTGCTTTGGAAGGCGCCCTGAAGCTGAAGGAAATCTCCTATATTCATGCCGAAGGATATCCTGCGGCTGAAATGAAACATGGTCCCATTGCATTAGTTGACAAGAATATGCCTGTTGTTTTTATAGCTCCTAAGGATTCGACATACGACAAAATCCTCAGCAACATTCAGGAGGTAAAAGCAAGGCAAGGAAGAATTATTGCAATCGCATCGGAAAGTGACGACAAGATAAACGATCTTGTGGATTATGCGATTAAAATCCCGGACACAATAAGGATGTTAATGCCGATACTTACTGTAATACCTTTACAGATGTTGGCTTATCATATAGCAGTTAAGAAGGGGCTGAATGTTGACCAGCCCAGAAATTTAGCTAAAAGTGTTACAGTTGAATAACTATTAATAGGGAGGTTTATTTTTATGGCTCGTAAAAACGTTCTCATCATGGGTGCCGCAGGGCGCGATTTCCATAACTTTAATGTTTATTTCAGGAACAATAAGGAGTACAATGTAGTTGCCTTTACAGCAACACAGATCCCTAACATTGACGGCAGAGTTTACCCAAAGGAACTGGCCGGGGAACTGTATCCTGAAGGAATTAAAATTTACGATGAATCAGAGCTGGAATGCCTGATTGATGAGCTTGAAGTTGAGGAAGTGGTTTTCTCTTATTCAGATGTTCCTTTCAATTATGTAATGACGAAGGCCTCAATAGTTAATGCCGCAGGTGCCTCTTTCAGACTCCTGGGGGCAGAAGAAACCCAGATTAAAAGCTCCAAGCCGTTAATTTCTGTTCTGGCTGTAAGAACCGGAAGCGGAAAGAGCCAGACTTCGAGAAAGGTAGTTGAAGTTTTAAGAAATGCCGGTAAAAAAGTAGTTGCCATACGCCACCCGATGCCTTACGGCGATCTTGTAAAGCAGAAGGTTCAGAGATTCGGCTCTTTAGAAGACCTGAAGCTTCATGAATGTACAATTGAGGAAATTGAAGAATATGAACCACATATTGCTTTAGGCGGCGTTATTTACGCAGGCGTAGATTACGGTGCAATTCTTGCCGAAGCTGAAAAAGAAGCTGACGTCATACTCTGGGACGGCGGCAATAACGACATATCATTCTATAAGTCTGATGTTACTTTCACTGTTGTTGATCCGCACCGTCCGGGTCACGAAATGACTTACTATCCGGGGAACACTTCTCTCAGGATGGCTGACTGCGCAATCATAAATAAAATTGATTCAGCTGATCCGGTAAACATTCTGACAGTAAGAAACAATATCCGCAAGGTAAACCCGGGTGCAAAGATTATTGACGGAGCCTCACCGATATTTGTTGACAATCCTGAGCTAATAGCAGGAAAAAGGGTGCTCGTTGTTGAAGACGGTCCTACTTTGACACACGGTGAAATGGAATACGGCGCAGGAACAATTGCCGCCATGAATTTCGGAGCAAAAGAAATCGTAGATCCCAGGCCTTATACCGTAAAATCTATTACTGCAACCTATCAAAAGTATCCGAAAATTGGTATTTTACTGCCTGCGATGGGATACGGTGATGACCAGGTAAAAGATCTTGAAGATACTATTAACAATACGGATTGCGATTCAGTGGTTATCGGTACCCCTATTGATTTAGGCAGGATACTTAAGATAAACAAACCATCAACCCGTGTACGTTATGAGCTCCAGGAAATCGGAGCAATTACAGTTGAAAGCATTCTAAAAGAAAAAGGGATTATATGAGGAAACTGGCTGTTGTTGCCTTTGGAGGCAACGCGCTCCTGAGGGCTGGCCAGGTTGGAACAGCAGACGAACAGGAGCAGAATTCATATGATACCTGTAAGAATCTCATAGAACTCATTAAAGATGGCTACGACATTGTAATTACGCATGGCAATGGTCCCCAGGTGGGCAATATTTATTTAAGGAGTGATGCGGGCTATTCCTTATACAAGATTCCAAAGATGCCGCTGGATATCTCTGTAGCAGATTCCCAGGGGGAAATTGGCTACATGATTGAGCGCCAGATGAGGAATCTTCTTATAGAAAACAATATCGACAGGAAAGTCCTGACGGTATTAACCCAGGTATTAGTTGATAAAGACGACAGCGCTTTTGCGGTGCCTACCAAACCGGTAGGCCCTTATTATCTTAAGGAAGAGGCTGATCTGCTTGCAAAGACTAATAACTGGCTTTTTAAGGAAGATCCGAGGAAAAGGGGCTGGAGGCGTGTTGTTGCCTCCCCCAAGCCGCTCAATATAATGAATTCTGAGCTGATTGGGGAACTTGCCAGAGAAGGACATATTGTAATTGCCGCAGGAGGCGGAGGCATACCCGTCTTTCTGGACGAGAACAACACTTACCGTCCCGTTGAAGATGCTGTAATCGATAAGGATCTGGCTTCAGCTCTGCTGGGATACCAGATAAAAGCTGATGCATTCTTTATACTTACAGACGTTGCAAAAGTCTGCCTTAATTTCAATAAGCCGGACCAGGTTCAGCTCGATGAATTAAAGCTTGAGGATGCAAAAAGGTACTTTGAGGCCGGAGAGTTTCCAGCTGGCAGCATGGGCCCGAAAATTATGGCTGCAATTAAATTTGTTGAATGCAGCGGAAAGGAAACAATTATTACTGAGGCCACCAGACTTACTGACCTGAACAGCGGGACTAAAATAATTCTTTAAGAGTGGCTCAATAAAAACAGATAAAATTGAAAAAGCAGTAAATGGAGAAAAAATGGCAGTTAATATGAAAGGAAAAAGCCTAATTTCCATAAATGACCTTACAATTGAGGAAGTTTGGCAAATTTTTGAACTCAGTGCAACTCTCAAAATGAAACGCCTTACCGGGGAACCCCATAGATTACTTGAAGGCAAAACCCTCGGAATGATATTTTCAAAGCCTTCAACAAGAACAAGAATTTCTTTTGAAGTCGGTATTTATGAGCTTGGCGGGATCGGGATGTATTTCGGCCAGAACGACCTTCAGTTAAAAAAGAGTGAAAGCGTTGCCGATACAGCCAGGGTTCTCTCACGCTACTTAAGCGGTATTATGATCAGGACATTTGATCACCAGGATGTAATTGATCTGGCAACTTACGGATCGATTCCGGTAATAAACGGACTGACAGATTTATTGCACCCCTGCCAGGTTTTGACAGACCTTTTTACAATCTATGAGAAAAAGAGGGTGTTAAAAGGACTGAAACTTGCATACATTGGCGACGGAAACAATATGGCGCACAGCCTGCTGTACGGATGTTCAAAAGTCGGGATGAATATTGCAATTGCTTCACCTTCAGGTTATAAGCCTGTTGAACAGATCGTTAAAAATGCCGAAGCAAATGCTAAGTATATGGGCAGCAAAGTTGAAATTCTGGATGATCCTGTTGCTGCAGTGAAGGATGCCGATATCGTTTATACCGACGTATGGGCCAGCATGGGTCAGGAAAAAGAAGCCGAAGAGCGTAAAAAGATATTCCATAAGTTCCAGGTTAATCCGGGACTTGTAAAGAATGCAAAAGAAGATTACCTGTTTATGCACTGCCTGCCTGCACATAGGGGAGATGAAGTGGTAAACGAAGTTTGTGATTCCCCGAATTCCATAATATTTGATGAGGCTGAAAACAGACTTCACGTTCAAAAAGCAATTATGGCCCTTGTGATGTAAAATCCTGCGGGTCCTTTGTTTAGATGGATGCCGGGTAAATACCCGGCATTTTATTTTAAAAAGAATAATTTCCATACTGATAAATTGAATACGGGCAGGTATGTACTTTTATCTGTAATTGCTTATTTTGGTAGAAGCAATTAATTACTTTTACGGAGGAGCAGTAATGAAGTATTTTTACCGGATATTATTTCTTGCAGCATTAATATTATCTGTAAGCCTGCAGTCATCTTCATATGCAAAAGAGCCGAAGGGAAAAAAGCCGTGGCTTATTTTGGCAAAGGAAGATCTGGCCAGGGGGACTTACCACACAGATCATTACAGGATTTTTAAGAAGTATACGTCGGGCTATAACCTGGAAGTCCTGAAAGCAATCGACATGGTACAGGCCCACGCAATGGACGGAGGAGGCTACTTTATAGGCAAGGACTCCGTCCCGACTGAATCCCCGACATATTACGAGCTTAAACTGTTTGATAAATCTCTCATAACTCCTCCGCGCCACAGCAGTTACTGCTCGGGAAGTTCGTATTCCGCTTTTATAGAAGCCTTAAATATTATACTGGCAAAGAAGGGGAAAAACTTAACTCCGGAGAGGCTGGAAGCGCTAAGAATGCAGGAACCCAACGGCGGCAGACGGGAAGACTGGATAAAATTCTGGGGTATCTGGAATGCCGATGGTTTTGGAAGTCAGTTTGCCATGGTACAGTATTCCCAGATGGGCGTCGAGGTTAAGCCTGAGGATGCACGCCCGGGTGATTTTCTGAACATATCCTGGAAAACAGGTATAGGGCATTCTGTAGTTTTTCTCGGCTGGTACATGGATGAGAAAAACAATAAAAATATGGTTTACTGGAGCAGCCAGAAAAGTACAAACGGCTTCGGCGACCAGGTGGTTTCTTTGGATAGAATAAAAGACGTAAAGATTGTAAGGCTTACAAAGCCCGGAAACCTGTTTAAGTTTGACATAAACCAGAAAATAAATAAAGATGTACCGGGAGATCAGATCAACTGGTAGAAGGAAATACAAAAGCGGCACCAGTTGCCGCTTTTGTTATGCTTCAGGTAAAACAATGGAAAATACAGTTTCCCCGCTGGGTTCAGAGTGAACATGAATTTCACCATTATGCCATGTTACGATGGATTTTACCACTGAAAGCCCCAGACCGGCTCCACCCAGGCTCCTGTTTCTTGAGGATTCAGCCCTGAAGAACCTGTCGAATATTTTAGGGAGCAGCTCTTCAGGAATTCCCGGGCCATGGTTCTTTACAGAAATATTAATTTTGTTTGCTTCCATCCGGCTGACTTCAATAATTACAGGGGTGTTTTCATCACCAAACTTTATTGCGTTGTCAACCAGGTTAAAAAGCGCCTGGCGCATCCATTCCTGGTCAAGAAAAACGTTTGCATCGTTTTGCACATTAAACAGAAGTTCAAGCTGATTTTCTCCGGCCATAAAGCTCATGTCAGACAAAATGTCTTCGAGGTAAGCCTTCAGGTTCACTTTTTCCATGTTTATTTTAATCAGCGAGTGATCAATTTTTGAAATAAAGAAAAGCTTATCAACGATATTTATAAGCCTGAGAGTTTCCTCATAATTGCTTTGAAGAATTTCCCTGTATTCCACGTGAGTTTTGGGAGATTTGAGAGCAACTTCAATTTCACCGCGTAAAATAGTAAGGGGGGTTTTAAGTTCGTGTGAAGCTGAAATTGAAAACTGATTCATATACTCAATGGATGTTTTAATCCTGTGTATCATTTCATTCAGCCTTCTGACCAGGCGTCCGTATTCATCCCCAAATTCTTCGCCCTCAATTTTCTCATTCAGGTTTTGGGCAGTAATCTCATCGAGCCTTCTTATTACACGGTCAATTCTGGAGAGCGACCGGGCTGAAATGAGAAAGCCTCCTATAATGGAAATGATCAGGAAAATAGGGGCAATAATTACGTAAGTATCCTTCAGACTGTCCAATGCCTCGTGGATCAGGTCAGCGGGGAAGGCTACAATAATTTTGTATCTTCCTTTCTGAAGATATGCGCCTCTTATTGTATAAGGAGAAAGCTTTTCATTTCTGAAAGCCAGTATGTTTACCTTATTTGTCTTAACCTGAGGAAAGTCAAGCTTGTGCCCCATAAGGTTTTCTGTTCTGAAGATTATCTTATCCTTAAATTGTACCTGGACATATGTGTTGCGCGGGTTAAGTGTAACGGCTTCAAATATAAGGTCATAAACAAGATCTTCGGGTGAAGTGTAGACCGAGTCGGGCTGGAAGTCATTCAGGTCTATTTTGCTGTCCGAGACGAAATTATAAATTGCTTCAGTCTGTCTTGTAAGCGCAACATCCAGCTGTTCATTAAGGCTGTGGTGAGTATAGATATAAATGGCAGCACCTATCAAGGCCTCAAGAAGCAGAAACAGCAATGAATACCACAAAGTAGTCTTAAAGCGTGTTGTCTTTACATACAAAGCTGCTTTGGAGAAAGTCTTTTGCAAGTTTAATATTTTCACGGCTTAGAAATAATAAATTACCCCGGCGAAAGGGGCTATTTTTGTACAGAAATTCATTAGTTGTCTTTTATAGAATATCCGACACCTCTTATAGTAAATAAAAGCTGTTTATCAAAATCCTTATCTATTTTATTTCGGAGTTTATTTATATATACATCTATTACATTTGTATCAGTATCGAAATGGTAGTCGTAGACGTGTTCTGAAAGTCGCGTTCTGGAAATAACCTTATTTTTATTTCTCAGCAGGAATTCCAGGACTGAATACTCCTTTGGAGTAAGGGAAATTTCAACTCCATTTCTGATAACGCTGTGTGTCTGCAGGTCGAGCGTCAGGTCTCCGGCTCTGAGTGAAAGGGATATATCCGATTCTTTTCTTCTTAGGAGGGCGCGGACTCTGGCCAGGAGTTCTTCAAAAGCAAAAGGTTTCGTCAGGTAATCATCAGCTCCCGCATCCAGCCCTTCAACTTTACTTTCAACCGACTGTCTTGCAGTTAAAAGTAAGACCGGGGTGGATATTTTATTATCCCTGATTTCTTTCAGGAGCATTAAGCCGTTGGTAAAGGGGATCATTATATCAAGAATGATGAGGTCATATTCCTGCGACAGGGCCAGTTCGCGCCCCTGCCTGCCGTCGAAGGCCGCATCAACTGTGTAGTACTCCTCCTCAAGACCTTTCCTGATAAAGGAAGCCACCTTTTTTTCATCTTCAACGAGTAATACTTTCATTAAAATAAATTACTTAAAAAAAAGGAGAGTTAAAAACTCTCCTTTTCATGCGAAATAATTCAGAAGTTAACTGAAATTACTTTTTGCTTTTATCGTTATTGTCTGAAGAAGAAGATTTATCTGTCTTAGTGCTGGATTCTGTAGTTTTATGCTTCATCGATCTGTGTTTTTTGTGATGTTTCATCTTGGCAGAAGAAGTGTCGTTAGCTGCAACGTTTGTTCTTTCCTTCTTCGTAGTAACCTTTGTAGTTTCAGTTTTTTTGTTTCCCTGTTTATCTGATTTTTCCACTTTTTCTGTCTTTGTGGAAGTGCTCTTCTGATCCTTATTCTGTGCATATGTTGATAAATTTACGCCCCAGAAGAGGACTGTAACTGCCATTAATACTGCAAAAATACGTGCTTTCATTTTTTTGATTCCTTTAACTTATAATGTTAATGTTGTTTGTTTAACAATATAAAGTTAAGCAATGACTATTAAGGAATTCTTAAAGGAAGATTAAAATATTTTAATCTTCAGGGGCAGTATTGAAGCCTTTCTGCCCCGCTTTTAGGTAAAATATTTATACTCCCTTATAGTCCATATGGAAAGTAAAATGGGGGAACTGCTTTGGCAGATGAATTATGTTGTAAATCATAACGCCGATCGACATTCTGTCGAGCCAGGAAGAAAGCGGCCAGCCGAAATGGATATGCAGTTTTTTGTCGGGCGGCATTTCATATTCCAGTGTTTTAAGAAGGGCAACAATCATATCAAATAATTTCATTCCTCTTTGGATAGATATCCAGAAGTGGTTTGGGCTGAAGTTCTGGGGCGCCTCGTTTCTGGGGGAATAGAAACTAATGAATAAGTTATCTAATTGTGTTTCCTGCAATTCATATTCAGATGGGCGTCTGAAGTAAAGGTGAACGTCATCCGAAGGTACATCACTGATAGCAAAAATAATATCCATTGGGGTTCTGGTAGCCCTTCTGACTGGGATTTCTGGAGCCCTGAATTTTGATATTCTAATGCCGGCAAGCAGGAACAGGAGTGTAATGCTGAACCAGAGCAGGGTGCCGTAGGGCCTGTTCAGTGCAATATAAATGAATGTACTGAGAAGAATAATAAATAAAATTAAAGTGCCGATTCTGGAAGTGTGGTATGAAATTTCCTTTGTGCCTTTAGAATACCTGTAGATAATAAGCGAACCGGTGTTGATGCAAAAACTAGCAATGAGTCCCACGGCATACATTTCAGCCAGTATAGCCTGGCTGCCGCTTGTAACGATAAGAATTGCGGTATAAAATATTCCGTTAACAATATGGATTCTGTAGAGCGACTGTTTTTTGTTCAGTTGAATAAGCCAGCCGTAATTATATCTTTCACCAACTTTTTCAATGAGTTCGGCTGAAGCTACCATGGCGGTATTGACAGCCATAATAAGTGTTATACTGGCGAGGATGGAAACAAGGACTCCGAAGAGTTCACCGTTAACGCTGGTGGCGAAGGCCGGTATAAGATCGGTTTCATGCTTGCTTATATCTACATTCGATGAAAGCGCAAGCAGTGCAATTATAGGAGTAACTATACCGACAGTAACAGCAAGAAAGAAGTAAGCCTTTCTAATTTCCTTCCAGCTTTTTACAAGTGAGGCAGTCTGAAGCACAGATTCAATACCGGAGTAGGCCAGAATACAGCTTCCGATGCCGATAATTATGTTCTGATAGGAATGGAAAATTGATCCTCCGCTCAGATCATGCCAGAAGTCGCCAAAGCTTGCATTAAGCTGCATTAGAGTATGCTGATTAAAGTTGGCAAAGCCGCCAACGATGAGGTTTACCAGAACAAAGGACGCAAATACAAAGATCAGGAAAGTAAACTTTGCATTTTCCTTTATTCCCACAATATTAAGTCCGGTGATGAGCCAGATTACAATGATTTTTAAGAAGAACTTTGCTCCCAGCCCGAGAGCCAAAAAAGAAGTGCCGTTTTCCACGGCGCTGACCGTTGAAATAGCGGCTGTAAGAACATAGCTTACTATAATTGATGAAATAGCAATAAAAGAGGTATTGGGTCCCAGAACCAGATAGGAAAACGAATAGACTCCGCCGCCTTTTATATTATTTGCCTCAAGTATTTCGGAAATCTCCACCATTCGTGTGGAAAGAAAACGGATCAGAATAGATGTTAGGGCAATGTAGACTATCGCCTTAATTCCTATAAAACGGAAGGCTTCAAAAGGAGCATAGTAAACCGAAGTCAGTTCATCCATTAAGGTAATAATACCAACGGCTATCCATGTGAGCCACCATCTTCCGTTAAAAAGATATGAAAGAAAATCTTTCTTGCTCATTACTTTTATGAACAGGGCGACAAGCAGTATGTTAATTATAGCATATATAAAAGTAAGCATGTATATTTAGCCGTAGTAATTTCAAAAATCCAATCCGTAATATATTGAAAACTAAGATTTCTGCAAAAGGTTTTATCTTTAAGTTAAGCATATAAAATGTCTGGAAACACTGAAATTCTTCCCGGAAAATGGCTTTCAGGTGTTAACTATTAGAGAATAATTTCGAAAATATAAATAAAAAATAGAGTTAAATGAGTGACGAACAACTTTTTGAAAGAATTAAAGACGCTTTAAGAGGGAAGGTGGAAACTTTTCTTGAAAAGGTAACTCCTGTTTATGCCGCCCTGAATTGGGAATGGAACGTTAACGGGGAGACCCGGATTCCTAATGAAGAGGACGTAATGTTTAAGCTCTATAACCTGATTGATGCGCTTCAGTTTAACAGAAAAGGTTACTGGACTGCATCCTGCGGACTGAAAGTTCAGTACCAGTTCACAAAAGCGGGAATAGAAGTATCCATGGTCTTTACAAAAGAGATTGCAGACCGGGGTGTTTATAATTTCTAAATTGCAGGATTTAACAAACGGAAATTCACACCGGGCACTAAAAACCTCAAAGACTTAAGAAGGTAAAATAGTGCCTGGAAAGTGTCTTTTGAACATGTTCCGCCTCTTCCAGGGTGGAAAAGATCCCGAAGACAGTGGAACCGCTTCCTGTCATAAGTGAAAATTTTGCTCCCTTGCGGTACATAAGGTCCTTGATGCTTTCAATTTCGGGATATTTATTGAAAGCATATTCCTCAAAACTGTTTGTAACATACTTTATGCACTCCGGCATATTATTCCAGCAGATGCTTTCAATCATCCTGAGGTCAAACGGGGCAGGGGCAACCCTTACGTTCTGGTAGGCTTCCTTTGTGGAAATGTGTATTCCGGGGTTAACAATCAATAGAGGATACGGGATTTCCAGGTTAAGCATTGAAAGCAATTCACCGCGGCCCTGGGCAAATGCACTTCTGGGTTTAATAAAAAATGGGACGTCTGAACCGAGTGTTAAAGCAAACTCTCTTAGAGTATCCATATTGAAGCTCAGCTGAAACATCTCATTTAAGGATACAAGTGCCGCTGCGGCATCTGAACTTCCGCCCCCCATACCGGCACCCATAGGAATATATTTCTTCAGCTCTATTTTAACGTTGATAATTTTACCCGATTGCTCTTCTAAAAGCTTCTTTGCCTTTACTACAAGGTTACTCTCATCCTCAATTTCTTTTACATCAGAAACAAATTCAAAGCGGTCGTTCCGGGAGAAAATGAGTTCGTCAAAAAGATCATGGACAGGGTAGAATACGGTTTCAATATTATGAAAGCCGTCAGCTCTTTTTTCAGTTACAAAAAGTCCTATATTTATCTTTGCAGGTGCTTTAATTTCCAGATAATCCATTTATTGCATCCCTGATTTTTTTTATGTGGTTTTGGTTTGAGCCGCAGCATGAACCTATAAAGCTCGGCCTTAATGGAAGCATTCGTTTTACAATCCTGTAATAAGCTTTCTCGTCAACTCCGCATTTAATTACTTCATCTTTATAGTTTCCGCTTCCGCAGTTCAGGTACGCACCCCAATTGTATGTGAATCTATAGTCCGAAATGAAATCCTCAAAAACCTTGGGAGTGATGCAGTTCAGCCCGACTGCAAGCGGATTAAATTTCTGAACGAAACCGATTACTTCACTGGCACTTTCACCCGAAAGAATTCTTTTCTCCTCATTTATAAAGAGACTCATTACGTAAGGGATGTTGTTTTTACTGCAATAGCGGCAGATTATCTCAATTTCATCAAAGTGACTTTGGGTTTCATTCAATATGAAATCAGCCCCGTTTAGCATAAGTAAAGTTATATGGGTAATGTGGTTGCTTTCAAGTTCGTTCAGGCTTAGAGTTCTTTTTTCCTGGTAACAGTCCTCAGCAGGTGCGTTGGAACCCGCAATCAGAACCGGCAGGCTGCTGCGCGCAGCTTTGGCCGCATCCATATTTCTTTTAACAAGAAGCTCTGAACTGAGGCTGGATACTCCGCTTAAATTAATTGCAGCAGGATTTGACCTGAAGGTATTTGCAGTGATAATATCTGCCCCGGCCTGAATGTACTCTTTATGAATATTTATTACCATTTCCTGATTACTGATTCCGGCAAGGCTGGTCCATAAATCTTCATCTGTCTTCAGGCCCTGCATCTGGAGAAGGCTTCCTATAGCTCCGTCGAGAATCAAGGGGCGGCCCGTTCTTTGGACAAAGCTGAAAATATTTATTCCGGGGAAGTTCAATTTACTTATTTTCCTAAAACTGCCGCTTTGGTTCTAATACTTTCAAAATAGTTAACCGTTTCATCTACAATTCTCTGCAGGTCCACCATCGATCTGCATTCAACGTTATACGGGCACACCTTTTTCCAGCAGGGGGCACATTCGAGTCCTTCGGGAAAAAGCTTGACGCCTCTGCCGTAAAGTTCTATTTCTGTCCAGCAGCTTAAGCCGAACCAGGCTATAACGTATTTTTTGAGGGCAATAGCCAGATGCATTCCGAAAGAGTCGCCCGTAATTACAACCTGTGGAATGCTTTCATAGCAGGCGCCGCGCCTTACGCCCTCATTTACCGGAGTATTAATTACTTTTCCCGGAAAGTGTGAGGCTATTTCTTCGTTTCTTTTTTCATCTTCAGGGCCCCCGAGCAGCACAATTTTGTATTTATCCAGGGCAAGAAACTTCTCAATTAAAGTAACGTGCTGATCAACAGTCAGTTTCTTATTCGGATAGAGTAAAGAGCATCCTGTATTGAATCCAATTACCATATCATCGTCTTTGATGCCGGCTTTAGCCTTAAAGCTTTCAATAAACTTTAATTCTTCGTCAAAGAAATTAAAAACATAATCATCCATCTGGTAGTTAAGTTCAAAAGTCTCGGCAAGGTAATCCTGTCCGGTTCTGGTATTAACCTTAAACTTCAGGTAGTCATCCATTCCAAGTTTATAGTTATATCCGGCGCTTTCATTAAGAGGAATTATCTTCCCGTCCTCATTCATACCGAATCCGAGTCTGTGGCTTGCTTTTACGCTTTGAGCCAATGCACCTGAGCGCAGGGATTTATCCACATTCATCACATAATCAAATTCCATCTGAGAAAGTACTGAGATTGTCTCAAAGTCATACGGCATTACCTTATCGACAAAGGGATTATTAAAAAGCAGGGGAACGGTGGACTTCAGTGTAACCCAGTAGATGGTTGACTCGGGGAATTTTCTTTTCAGGCCCTTCAGCTGGGCCGTAGTCATGAGTATGTCACCCATTGCATCCAGATTAATAAGAAGAATTTTTACCCCAATCGGGACACAATCCCTGCAGCCATCCTGAAGACAGTCGTGCCCGGGAAAGCAGGGCTTATAGCCCGTGAAATGTTTGCATTTTGGAATTTTAATGTTCATGATGTATACTTTTCTAAGAATGGTTTAAATTTTTCTATTACCTGATTAAAAGTGACGTCATTTAAGGTGTTGTTTTCAGTAATGACACACTCGAAGTCCGACCTGTAGGGCGTCCAGATCATATCTTTTGTATTATAGTGGACATACATGCCGAATACGGGCACCTGAAAAGCCGAGGCCAGGTGCACAGCCATTGTGTCCGGAGTATAGAGCATATCAAGCTTAGAAACTGCACAGGCAAATTCATCAAATGACGGACTGTAGAAAATATTATCTTCCGATCCGTTATTTATCTGAAGCGCCTGCTGGGCCTCTTTTTCCGAGCACAGTAAAAGAACTTGAATGTCGTAACTTTCTAAAAAGCCGATAAGCAGCCTGTAATTATCCACACCCCAGAACCTTGCCGGGCTGCCGGCTGAAATATTTATGCCCAGGAGAAATTTTTTCTCGGGGAATTTATTTTTCAGTACTTCTTCAACTTTCTTAACCGATTGGGGTTTGGGGAAATAATTTACATTTATTTCCTCTTTACAGACCTTTAGATTAAACAGTTCAGCAAGAGACATTACGCGGTCAATTACGTGAAAAGTCCCTGCGTCCGGCTTTTCAATGGTTTTTGTATAGACCTGTTCATTGCCTTTCTTTAAGCCGAACTTGTTAGGGGTTTGTGCCATTGCAAGAAGATAGGTTACGGTTGTAGAAACATCATCATGCAGATCTATAATGGCATCAAAGTTTTCTGCTTTTATAAAATTCAGTATTTCAATAAAGCCCTTAAACCCTTTACGAAAAACGATTACCTTATCCACGTTTGGATTATTGCTGAAGACAAAAGAATTATTCTTATCAGCCAGCACATAAACCCTGCATTTAATCTGGCGCTTTACTTCCTGAAGAAGGGGAGTTGTAACCAGGGCATCCCCGATTCTGTTCAGACGGATAAAAAGTATCTTTGAGTCTTCGCTAAATAAAGGCTGTTCCTTGCCGCTGCTGCCCAGTTTTAAGGAAAGTAAAATCTTCAGGAAAATATTTTTTACGAATAATTCAATTTTCTTCATTTACAGGGAGTCTTAAATTATTTTTCTTAACAATCAGCATTACCTTCTCCATTACATCATCAACTGGAAGCTGAAGGAAGCATTCATGGTTTTTAGGACATTCGAGCAGGTTACACCCTATGCAGCTTAATTCCTCCAGCCTGATCCATTCGTGCCTGTTTCCATAAGGTCCCTGCAGCCTTGGGTCGGTTGGTCCGTGCAGGCTTAAAACGGGCACTTTAAGAGCAGTGGCCATATGCATGGGGCCGCTGTCGTTGGCAACCAGGAATCGGCTTTTTGTCATCAGGGCCCCCATTTGCCGGAAGTCGGTTGCGGGAGCCATTATGGCTTCGTTTTTCATCAGCTCTTTAGTTTTAAGAGCCTCGTCTTTATCTCCGGGTCCCCATATGAGGAGGATTTTTGCCGAAAGTTTCTCGGCTATCGCGTCGCCTATTTCAGCGAACTTAACCGGGTCACATTTCTTTGAAGGCCAGCCGCCTGAAGGGCTGAGCCCTACAACAAAATCATTTTTCTTAAAGTTACTGCTAAAGAACTCATCTGCAAACTGTAAGTCACCTGTGCCAAGGCTGCAATGGAGCTCTTTAGAATCTGCCGAAAGATTCAGGTTTTTTAAAAACTCAAGATGAAGGTCTGCGGCGTGAAACTTGTCTCTTTCAGAAGGCCCCTTCAGGTTATAAGCATAGGATCTGCCTTTATAAGGGAACCCGGCCCTGTAGCGTGCGCCGCTGAAGAAAGTAATGAGTGCTGTACGTGGGTTTGTATAAAAATCCAGCACGAGGTCGTACTTTTTGCTGCGGACCTCAAGAATTGCGGACAGGCCTTTTTTTCTATCCAGAATAAGGACTTCATTTAACAGAGGAAGCCCGTTAAGGGCAGCTTTACCCGGTGCTTCTGTTAAATAATCTATTTCTGCGCCGGGAAATTCTTTTCTTAAATTGTCAAGAACAACAGTCGATAAAATTACGTCACCGATCCCCCGAAGCTTTATGCAAAGTATTCTTTTTACTTTTCTTTTATCTATTTTCATCCTCAAAAATAGAGAAAAAACAAACTTTTGGCAAAGGTAAAATTTAAACGTCAAGATGCAGTAATTACCTTAAGAAAACAGCCTGAAATTATATATATTTAAGGCAAGGTTCTAATATTTTAACGAAAAACGAAGAAAATGACTGTTTTAGAAGCAATCAGGCTGACAACTGAATTTTTTGAAAAAAAGGGGATAGAATCCCCGAGGCCAAATGCAGAACTTCTGCTGGCGCACATATTAAAATGCAAAAGGCTCGACCTTTATCTTGCTTTTGATAAGCCCTTAAAGGAAGATGAGGTGCTGCTGTACCGGGAATACCTGAAAAGAAGAGCTATGAATGAGCCTCTCCAGTATATATTAGGCGAAGTTGAGTTCTACGGAATGCCCTTTAAGGTTAATCCTTCGGTTTTAATTCCGAGGCAGGAAACTGAAATCTTAATTGATGTAATGGTAAATGTTCTTGACAAGGAGCAGGCGCTCAGCTTTCTGGATATTGGAACGGGTACGGGGAATATTCCAATTACACTGGCCAGACATTTCCAGAACTCGTCTTTTGTTACAATGGACGTCAATGAAAGGGCTCTTAGTCTGGCAAAAGAAAATGCTGAGCTAAATAAGCTCGAAGACAAAATACAATTTGTTAAAGGCGATATACTGGATGAGAGCTTTTTACCCGGAAAGAGTTTTGACGTTATTGTCTCTAATCCTCCATATGTTTCAATTGAAGAATACCTGGCACTCCAGCCCGAGATAACGAAATTTGAGCCCAGGGAAGCTGTGACAGATAATGCTGACGGGTATACATTTTACAAAACCATCTCTTCACGTGCAGCTGCAATGCTGAACCCTGGAGGAAAACTGTTTTTTGAAGTGGGGCAGGGACAGTCGGAAGCAGTAGCCGGCCTCATGAAAAATTGCGGGTTCATAAATATTACTGTTAAAAAAGATTATTTAAATATTGAACGTGTAATTTCCGGAGAAAAAGTTTGAGAGCTTTAGTTCAGAGAGTCTCAGAAGGCGGAGTCTTTATTAAGAGCCATAATTATTCTGCTGAAATCTCTAAGGGGATGGTTATACTGCTCGGGGTAAGGGCAAGCGATACTGAAGAGGACGTTAATTTTGTGGCAGATAAGTGCAGCAGCCTGAGAATATTTGAAGACAGCCAGGGAAAGATGAACCTTTCCTTAAAGGATGTCGACGGCGAGGTACTCATCATATCGCAGTTCACACTCTATGGCGATGCCATGAAAGGCAACAGACCTAACTTTACCGAGGCAGCAAAGGCTGAACAGGCTGAAGGTCTGTACCTCAAATTTATTCAGAGGGTTAAAAACAACCTTGGGGATAATAAAGTAAAAGTTGGAATTTTCGGGGCCATGATGCAGGTGAAAATAATTAACGACGGCCCTGTAACTATACTGGTCGAATCCAGGTAATTGTATATAACCTGTTATTTCATATCTTGTCTAATAGGTGTCCGGTCTTAAAAAAACTTAAAGAAAATTATTTAGGTCAGCTATGCCTGGCGATAGCCATTCAACGCTTATGATATTTATTGACGGGGTGGGTCTGGGAAAACCAGACGCCCGTATAAACCCTTTCTTAAAGTACGGCTTTGAGACTTTTACTGAAATTTTTGGAACGGTTCCAAGCCTGGAGAGGCAGACTTTAACATCCCGGAACGGAATTTATCTTTTCCCGGCGGATGCCTGCCTTGGTGTGGAAGGGCTGCCGCAAAGCGGAACCGGACAGACAGCAATCTTCTGCGGCTTTAATGCCCCGAAAATTTTGGGGCAGCATTTCGGTCCCTATCCTTATTCCACTCTCATTCCTCTTATTAAAGAAAAAAATATATTCAGGGAATTTCTGGATCTTAAGCTTAAAGTTAATTTCATAAATGCATATCCCCAATTATTCTTTGACTATTTAGCTTCCGGAAAGCAGAGGCTGAGCGCAACAACCTTGTGCTGCCGGCTTAGCGGAGTAAGACTTCATGATATTGAGGACCTTATTCAGGGCAAAGCCCTTAGTGCTGAGATCGATAATTCGAGATGGATAACAAAGCTGGGCTATGACCTTCCTCCTATTGCACCCGAAGAGGCGGCAGAAAGGCTGATTGAGATAGCGGGCTCAAATTCTTTTACATTATATGAATATTTTTTAACCGATCACCTGGGGCATGGGCGCAACGCCGACACTTTTGAAGAAACCATGCATACACTCGACAGATTCCTTCTACACATATTGAAAAAATTTCCGGAGGACATGACTTTAGTCATATGCTCTGACCACGGCAACTTGGAGGATATTTCCGTAAGGACACATACGCTTAACCCGGCTCTGACGATTACGGCAGGGAAATATGCCAAAGAACTGTCTGAAAAAATTAAAGACCTTACAGATATCAAACCGGCAATTATGGACTTATATGGATGAAAGACTATCCGGTAATTAGAATATGTCTGCTTTTTATGGCAGGAATTATTCTGCAAAAAATTTTTGCCATAGGTATTTCCATCCTTTTTCTTCTCCCGGCACTTTTTATCCTTATTTGCTTTCTTATTCTGACCCTGCGGAAAGATTTATATACGGTTCTTTTTATTTCCAGTTACATTGTAATATTACTTGCCGGGGCGGCAAGCTATAGCATTTACAAGCAGGAATTAAAGCCTTACCCGTTTAAGATCGCAAAGCTTAAAGATGTTTCTTTATGGGGGATGGTTGGACGTGTGGACTTAAAAAGAGATTATGAAATAAGATTTCTGTTGGAATCAGATTCTGTCCGTTTTAACAATAAAACCAGCAGTCTTCATCTTTCCATCATCTGCCGCCTGAGGGATGAGAAGAGTCAAAGCCTGGATTCTGTTTACCGGAAGCTAAATTCCGGGCAGTATGTATTTCTTAAGGGCACCTTGTCAAAAGGAAGAGAAAGAAGAAATCCCGGAGAATTTGATTACCATAGTTATCTGGAAGAAAGGGGCATAAGTGCAGTACATACAGTATTCAGTACGGCTGACTTTGTTGTACTGCAAAAGGCTGAAAAAATGCCGGTTGAAGAATTTATTTTTGGTGTAAGAAAAAGTATTGATGAAGTTTTCTATAAGTATCACACAACAAACTGTGCGTCGCTTCTGCGCGGGTTCCTGCTTGCAGACAGGAGTGAAGTTGATGAGGAAATTCAGAATGATTTTATAAATACGGGAGTGGTGCATATACTTGCAGTTTCAGGAAGCAATGTATTCCTGATGGTTCTGATTTTTACATTTGTTCTTGGCCGGTTCAATGTTGTAATACGTTCGGTTATAACTCTCGCAGGGTTATTTTTATTTTTGCTTATAACGGGATCTTCACCTTCAGTGCTGAGGGCTGTTATAATGGGAGCAGTTGGGAGCCTGCTATTTCTTACCAACAGGAGCTATAACATATTTAACCTGCTCGCAATTGCAGCGCTCATAATTCTAGCAGATTCTCCCGGCCAGTTATTTGACGCAGGATTTCAGCTTTCATTTTCTGCAGTCATTTCAATTGTTGTAATATACCCTCACCTGAAGTCTCTTCTGGACAGGATAAATATTGAATCTAAAGCAGTTTATAAGCTCCTGCTTTTCATTTCAGTTACCATTGCGGCAGAAATAGGCGTACTGCCGTTTACACTTTACTATTTTGGGAAGGTATCGGTTGTATCGCTGCCGGCAAATCTTCTGGTTATACCTCTTTCCTTAATAATTTCAGCACTCGGAATAGCAACACTTGTACTAAGTTATTTTTCTTCCTGGCTGGCTTCGGTTTATGCATCGGTAAACAACTTATTGGCTGATTTACTGATTTATATAACACACTCTCTCGGAAATCTCAGGCACTCATATCTTTCAATTAGGCAGTTTTCTTTAACGGACCTCATAATATCCTACAGTTTTCTGTGCGGGTATTTTGTAATTATTAAAAAGCTGGATTCCCTGAAGGCAAAAGCAGTTACCGCACTTCTTGTGGCTGTAAACTCATTTTTATTTTGTTCACTGGATGATAAAAATCTTCTGTCTGAGAATGAACTGAGTATAATGGCAATTGACGTGGGGCAGGGGGACGCTACGCTTGTAAAGTTCCCGGACAAAACGACTGTTCTTATTGATGCAGGTGCGGTGAGCCGTTACTTCGATAACGGTGAAAAAACAATTTATCCATTATTAAATTACCTTGGAATTGATAAAATTGATTACGGCTTTATTTCCCATGTGGACAATGACCATTATTCGGGATTTATTTCGCTCATTAAAAAAGGCATAATAAGGAAGGTCTTTAAGCCTGCCCTGGATAAAAGATACCCCAAAGATATCAGCCTGGAACAATTTCTAAAAAACAGCAGAATTCCTCTTTTGTATTACAAAAAGGGAAGTCTCAAGTTCGGCAATGCAGCCGTGTATATTCTGAACCCTGATAAAGGGCAGAATGTCACGACCTTAAATGACCAAAGCGGGGTAATTAAAATTGTCTATGGCAATACAGCTTTTCTTTTTGAAGGGGATGCAGGGAAAACCGAAGAGAAAATAATAACAAAAAGATATGGGGATTTCCTTAATGCCGACCTGCTGAAAATGGGGCATCATGGTAGCAGGTACAGCTCTTCTTTTGAACTTCTAAATTATGTAAGACCCAATTACGGGTTAATCAGTGCTGGCGCGCAGAACCGTTTCGGGCACCCTTCAAAAGAAACCTTGCAAAGAAGCAGGCAGTTTAACATAAGACTCCTCAGGACAGACCTGGAAGGGGCAATACTCCTCAAAAGTAACGGGTACAAAATTAAAAAAGTAAACTGGAAGAATTAATATTACCCGCGGATTAAGAACAAAATTTGTATACCAAAGTCCCTCATAAATGTTTATCTTTCCTCTTAATAAAAAATCATGCAATGTAATGGAAATAAAACAAGATTACTCTTTAAGAGACTTAAATACATTTGGAATTGAGGCCAAAGCAAAAAGATATGCTGAGGCACATACACAGGAGGGTTTAAGGGGTTTACTGGAGACGGATGAATTTCTGAAAATGCCAAGGATGATCTTAGGCGGAGGAAGCAATATCCTTTTTACAAAGGACTTTGACGGCTTTGTTGTAAGAATGCTTCTCAAGGGTATTGAGGTTCTGTATCATGATGACTCATGCGTCTACGTAAAGGCTCAGGCAGGTGAGACGTGGGACGATTTTGTTAACTTCGCGCTCAAAAATAATTATGGCGGAATTGAAAATCTTTCCCTGATTCCGGGCACTGTGGGGGCATCCCCGATACAGAACATAGGCGCCTACGGGGTTGAAATTAAAGACGTGCTTCATGAGGCTGAAGGGATAAACCTAGCCACCGGAAAAACTGAGGTATACGACAATAATTCCTGCCATTTCGGCTACAGGAGCTCAATATTTAAGAAGGAGCTTAAGAATAATTTTGTTATTACTTCTGTAACGTACAGGCTCAGTCTTAATCCTGAAATCAACATTTCCTATGAGGCTTTGAAAAATGAGCTGGCAGGAATGACTTATGCTGAAATAAGCATACGCGATGTAAGTGCAGCTGTTAAAAAAGTAAGAAGGAGCAAGCTCCCGGATCCGAAGATACTTGGGAATGCCGGAAGCTTTTTCAAAAATCCCGAAATAGAAAAAAATAAATTCCATGAATTAAAGGATAAATACCAGGATCTGACGGGCTTTGAAACCGCTTCCGGGAAAGTTAAAATTCCCGCCGGATGGCTTATTCAGAAAGCAGGATGGAGGGGTAAAAGGCTTGGCAATGCTGGCTCCTATGAAAAGCAGGCTCTTATTCTTGTTAACTATGGCGGAGCCTCGGGAAAAGAAGTTGTGGAGCTCTCAGGGGCCATTCAGGCTTCGGTTGAAAAGGAGTTTGGGGTCATTCTGGAAACAGAGGTGAATATTATCTGAAAACCACGGGATGGAATTATTAATCTGCTTCTTAAAGCGTTGAAATTAAATAAATAATCGTTATTTTCGGGTCATAGATCAGAATAAAATTTTGCAAATTAAATTTTATTAACCGGGTATTCATTTTTTTAAGTTGGGAGACAAATATGGCAGACAGTGAAATTGCCAGTCAGGAAACAAAAGAAAGCGTTTCAAAGGGTATCTTAAAAGAAATTACGCAGCCTTTTATAGACGTTGTCCATACTTCGAGGGCTCTTAAGGGGTTAAACCTTTCATATATACTTGAAGGGCTCACCTATTTTGGAGTTGTAACGCTGCTTGCGATCTATTTTAATGAGTTCATAGGCCTGAATGACATCAATGCAGGTCTGATGGTTGGTGTACTTACCGGCGGCATAACGCTCAGCATGTTATTCCTGGGAGCTACTGTAGACTGGGTGGGGGTCAGGAAGGCGCTCCTAATTTCTCTTGGATTTATGCTCATAGGCAGAATTCTGCTCGCTGCTGCGCCCGGACTTACAGGAACTTCAGGCATGTGGTCATCGGCACATATAACCGCCATGCTCGGAATATTCGGAGTTATATTAGGCTACGGCATTTACCAGCCTGCCTGCTATGCAGCGGTTAAGCAGTGGACAAATGAAAACACGTCTGCAATGGGTTATGCAATGCTTTATGCTTTGATGAACCTTGGCGGCTTTCTGCCCGGACTTATTTCACCTCCATTAAGAAAAGCTTTCAGCATAACGGGAGTTTTCTGGTTTTATTCTGTGCTTACTGTTGTTGGAATGCTGGTTGTAGCCTTCATTATAACAAAGAAAGCCGTCCGTGAGGCTGAAGCTGAAGCTGGAACGGGAACAGCCGTGAAAGCTGAGGAAAAAGATGAATTTGATGAAATGACGGGAAAGGAAAAGCTTAAGTTCTACATGAAGAACTTCCCATTGAAGGATTTAAGATTCCTGTACTTTATATTTATTTTAATTCCGGTTCAGACACTTTTTGCACACAACTGGCTTACAATTCCGCAGTATACAAGCCGCGCGTTCTCGGGCTTTGTAAGGGATAACTTTGAATTTTTCAGCAACTTCAACCCGATACTTATATTCGTTCTGACTCCCATGGTTGCTGCATTAACTGCAAAGAAGAATGCCTATAAGATGATGATTCTGGGCACATTCGTAATGGCTTCACCTACATTCTTACTGGTTTTGGGGCCGAACGTTTACACACTTTTTGCTTTTCTCATCATCATGACAATAGGTGAGGCCATGTGGCAGCCCAGGTTCCTGCAGTGGGTTGCAGAAATTGCCCCCAAGAATATGACCGGAATTTATATGGGAATAGGGCAGTTCCCCTGGTTTTTAACAAAAGTATTTACAAGTTTTTACTCCGGCTGGTTCCTGATGCATTACTGCCCTGAAGGTGTTTCGCCAAATAAGATGCATACGGAGTTCATGTGGTTTATCTACGGCTTAATAGCTATCATTAGTCCTATTGGTTTAATCCTGTCAAAAAAATGGATGTTGAAGGG
>JBLNAZ010000171.1:0-3752 GCA_050259615.1 Syntrophomonadaceae bacterium
GGATTTTCAAAAATACTGCGCAAAGGGATTTCCAGCTTAAATGAAGTTCTTAATCTGGAAATTACCTGTGTAGCAAGGAGAGAATGACCGCCAAGCTCAAAGAAGTTATCGTTTATGCCTGCTTTCGGGATCTTCAGGACGTCGGACCAGATTGCAGCTATTACCCCTTCAATTGCTGTACGCGGGGCCGCGTAATTTGATTCTGCTTCCTTTAGAATTTCATTTAAGTCCGGAGCCGGCAAAGCCCGGCGGTCCACCTTCCCGTTTGGGGAAACAGGTAGTTTCGGCATTGTAACAAATGTCGAAGGGATCATGTAGTCAGGCAGGCGCCCAAGAAGAAAACTTTTAAGTTCAGAAGTAACAAGAGTGCCTCCATCCCGGGTAACAATATATGCCACAATTCTTTTATCTCCCGGAATATCCTCCCTTGCAATAACAGCAGCATCTTTAACGTTTTCGAATGAGGTTATGGCAGTTTCTATTTCGCCTAATTCAACGCGGAACCCTCTAAGTTTAACCTGGTTATCTATTCTTCCCAAAAATTCAATATTTCCGTCTTTCAGGTAGCGCGCCATGTCACCCGTCCTGTAAAGTCTCTGCCCGGGGGATTTAGAAAAAGGGTCCGGAATAAATTTTTCTGCCGTTACGTCCGGGCGTTTGAGGTATCCTCTTGAAAGCCCCCTGCCTCCCACATAAAGTTCACCTTTAAGGCCCGGGGCCAGGGGCTGATAATTCTTGTCCAGTATATACAATGTCATATTTGAAAATGGCCTTCCTATCGGGACCAGGCGTTCGTTAGGAAGGGCCAACCCTGGGCTTTCGAAAAAAGAGCTGTCAATGGTAGCTTCAGTCAGACCAAAAGAGTTAATAAGTCGGGTATCTTTACCGCAGTATTTTTGAAATTTCTTATATTCGCCGGCATACCAGATATCCGAACCTGCAATTAACAGATGGAAGAATTCCAGATTATTCCCGCTTTCTTCCAGGTACTGTATTAAATTCCTGAGAACAGCAGGAACAAATTCTGCGATGTTTACACCTTCAGTTTTCATCAGGTCGTAGAGTTTTTCGCCTTCAAGCAGAATTTCACGGGGAGTAATAACAAGTTTCCCGCCAGAACACAGGGCTCTTGTCCAGTCGCCGGCAAATACATCAAATGAAAAACTGGCCATCTGAAGGTGGCACCTTGCGCGGGTAGTGAGTTCATAAGACATTTCCCAAGCCTTATATGCATTAACAAGACTTGAATGATAAATCATAGTCCCTTTCGGCTTTCCGGTCGATCCGGAAGTATAAATCACATAAACCAGGTTGTTTTCATCTGTCACATTTTCCGGGTTCTGATTATTTTCAAAAGATATTTCATCCCAGTCTTTATCAATTAAAATGACCGGGGCATTACAGGATGGCAAAAGACCGGTTAAATGACTCTGTGTAATCAGCACGCTCACATCTGCATCCTCCAGCATAAACTTCAGGCGGTCCTCCGGGTAAGAAGCATCTAAAGGCAGATAGGCTCCGCCGGCTTTGACGACACCAAGGACAGTGATCAGCATTTCCAGCGACCGTTCAATGCAGATTCCAACTATATCATCAGGACCTACACCCAATTTCCTTAGCTTGTGGGCAAGCTGGTTAGATCTTTCATTTAGTTGCCTGTAGGATAAAGAACGGCCCTCAAAAACAGCGGCAGTATTCTGCGGATTTACTTCTGCCTGCCTTTCAAAGAGCTTATGAATGCATTCCCATTTTTCAAATTCCGTTTCTGTATTATTCCATTCAAAGAGCACCCTGTTTTTTTCAGTTACGTCCATTATCTGAAGATCATTAATTTTCTTATCCGGAAATAATAAAATATTGTTAAGGAGGTTTTCGTAATACCCCAGCATCCGGTCTATGGTGCTCCGGTCAAACAGATCTGTATTATATTCTACCGTTACATTTAACCCCTCAAAGGTTTCAGCAAGAGTAAGCGTCAGGTCAAAAGTAGATGTTCCCATTTCGACATCAACCATAGAAAGGGTTAATCCGTTAAAAGGCTGCGAGCTTAAGGGCAGGTTTTGTAAAATGAACATAACCTGGAAAAAAGGCTGATAACTCATGTCCCTCCCGGGCTGCAGTTTTTCAACCAGGAATTCAAATGGCAGGTCCTGATTCTCATATGCCTCCAGTGTAACTGTTTTAACCATTTGCAGGTATTCACGGAAGGTATAATCGTCTGAAAGACCGGTTCTTATTACAATCGTGTTAATAAACAGGCCGATGATGCTTTCTACCTCCTTGCGGGTACGGTTGGCAATCGGGGTTCCGAGACTGATATCATGCTGACCTGAGTATTTATACAGCAGGACTTTAAATGCAGCTATCAGGGTCATAAATAAAGTAGTTTTTTCTCTGCGGCTGAATTCAATGAGCCCATCTAATGTTTTTTGTGGTATTTCCCTGGACAAAGTTGAGCCGTTATTGGTCCAGACTGCAGGCCTCGGCCTGTCCAAAGGCAGTTCAAGATATTGAGACGAATCCCCTAGTTTTCTTTTCCAGTAGTCGAGCTGTTTTTCAAGATTTTCACCATTAAGAAAATCCTTCTGCCAAAGCGAGTAGTCGGCATACTGTATTTTAAGCTCCGGCAAGGGTGAAGGCCTGCCTTCAGAATAGGCATTATAAAGGGTTGATATTTCCTGGACAAGAACGCCCATGGACCAGCCGTCTGATATTATGTGATGCATAACGATCAGCACTACGTGCTCCGAAGGTGCAAGTTCAAGCACTGTAATTCTAATCAGGGGTTCATTCGAAATATTAAAGGAATATCTTGCTTTTTCTCTGAGCAGCGATATTATCTCTTTTTCTTTTTCCTCCTCCTTCTTGTCCATCAGATCAATTACTAAAAAAGGGATATCCGCTTTCGGGGAAATAATCTGGACAGGTTTTCCATCTATTGCTGAAAAATTTGTTCTGAGGGATTCGTGACGCCTGACAATTTCATCAATCACATTCTTAAAGACTGTAGTACTGAAATTCCCTCTTATACGCATTGCAGATGGAATATTATAATAAGGGCTGCCGGGTTCAAACTGGTCTAAAAACCACAGCCTCTGCTGGGCATATGAGGCAGGAAAGACAAAAACTTCTTCATTACCTTCTGCATACATATCCGGTTTCATTCCGGCATTATCATTATCAGTCATTTGGCAGTCTCCTATTATTGCAGGCTGGGCAAAATCCCGGTTTATTAAAGTCAATAATTATAAAGCATCTCTATTCTTTTCATTGTTTCATAAAATCCGATTTTATGGCACGATAGGAATCCCTGGAGACAGGTTTTATTGTTTCAATTTTATTGCCATCTTTCTTGTTTCCAAGCATTTCAATTTCAAGCGCCAAATCTGAAAGAACCGGCTTTTCAAAGATCAGCCTTAAGGGGACTTCAATATCCATAGACTCTCTTATGCGGCTTACCAGCTGGGAAGCCAGAAGTGAATGCCCGCCAAGTTCAAAGAAATTGTCATATATCCCCACATGCTCAATGTTCAGGAGTCCTGAAGCTATACGTGCAACTTCTTTTTCAGCAGGGGTTTTTGGTGCAGCGTATTCCCTCTTATTTATTGATAAGTTCAACCCGGCTTCTTCCAGGCTCTTCCTGTCAATCTTCCCGCTGGTATTAAGGGGCATGCTCTCTATCTTCATGATAACTGAAGGCAGCATGTACTCAGGAAGTTTGGTTTTGAGGTATGCCTGCAGGCTTCGTGTCT